>JAZNZG010000001.1:0-5821 GCA_045594825.1 Faecousia sp.
GCATCCGCCGGTGGCATTACCGCAGCAATTATCGCCGGTCTGCTGGCTGGAATACTGTTTAAAGCAAAGGATAAATCATAAATTTTTGGGCAAACTATGGTAGCGGCAACCCCGCAATGTTAAAACGGAGGACTTATAATGAACAACCAGAATAAGAACCAGAATCAGAACAACAATCAGAACCAGAATCAGAGCCAGAACAACAATCAAAACAAGAATCAGAACCAAAATCAGAGCCAGAACAACCGCTGAAAAAATCCGCCGAAGATCACCTTCGGCGGATTACATTTTATTATACAGAAACAAAGCGGTCCAAACCGAACAAGTACAGATACTTTGCCTTAACAGGCTGCTTATAAATGCGAGAGAGAGCATCAGCATATATATGAACTTGTGTTTTGTACCGATCAATGATGGTCTGTAACGTTTCTTCCGTGACTGTGTCGGTCTTAAAGTCGACAACGGTTATTCCGTCCGGCTCTATCAGAGCACAGTCGACCACACCTTGAAGCAGAACCTCCTCGCCATCAAGCCCCGGACTGTAACGACTGCTGTTATCCAAAATGGAGAACTTGAACTCCCGTAAAACATGCTTGCTTTCACGCAGCTTCCGCCCTATTTCCGTAGAGAAAAGAGTTGCGATCTTCAATGGATCAATCAACTGACCCTGCTCAGGGGAAATTCTGCGGTCATTCACAAGACGCTGAATTTCTGCAGTTGTGCTTTCCAAATCCAAGCAAGCATCAAAAGAAATGTGCTGCATTACTGCATGGACTGCATTTCCTTTCACACGCCCATCTATCGATGATTCAACAAAAGACGGTTTACGGAATTTACGGGAAACATAAGGCACTTCCTGTGTCATTTCAGCAGCTTCCTGATCCTTAAAGCGGCCTTTCAGCTGCGTTGCCGTTTGTTTGGATGGCATTTGGGTCGCAAGCTCCCAGGGGTACTTGAAGCTTAATGACGCTCGTAAAGTATCGATTAAGGTCTGTGGCAACGTATTCGATTCAATTTTCGTGTCTACTGCGGCCACCACATCTTCATCTGCCTGTGTAACATAAATATCCCACATGGGCTCGGTGTATTTGACACAGTCCGGATGGCCGCCCATTTTGAACAACTGTCCGGCTTCTGTTCTTTGCATTGCAGTCTGTAAGACCCAGTCTCCGGGGCAGCTTACATGGCTTGTCATCAGCTGTCTTCCGGACATGTCCAGGCGTAATGCGATATCCGAAAGGTCACCGGCAACATTTTTTGCAGCATAGGTCATGACTAATCGGTCCCTGGCTCGGGTCATGGCCACATACAGCACTCTGAGTTCCTCAGAAATACTATCTTTCATCACCTTCAAAGCGACGGCACGTTTGGCCACCGTAGGATAGCGAACACGGTTGTGGGTATCCACACAACTCAATCCGATGCCCAATTCCTTATCACACAGGACCTGAGCATGGGCACTTTCCTGGTTGAAGCTGCGGGACAATCCACAAAGGAACACCACAGGGAATTCAAGACCCTTGGATTTATGGATGCTCATAATGGTAACACTGCCTTGATTCTGCAGTTCACTTGCAAAACTTAAGCCTTTTTCTTCCATTGCATCCAGGTATTCCAGGAACTGATTTAAGTCTCTGCGTCCTGCAGCCTCAAAATCAGAAGCTATCTGGCAAAAAATATGAAGATTCTCTTTCTTTTTAACACCGTCATCCATCGCAGCGAAGATGCTGTCCATGGAGGTGCGTATAAAGATCCGCTGCAAAAGCTGAGGAAGGTTATACATCCTGGCATCCATTCGCAGTTCGCTGAGAAGTTCAATAAAACCGCTGGTCTTCTCGTCCTTATGTGCCGTCAGTGCCTCATACATACTGCACCAGCGATTTTTACTGCGAATCCGTGCAAGATCATCGGCGGTAAAACCAAAAATACGACTGACGAGAACTGCGATCAGTGGAATATCCTGTAAAGGATTACTGATGATTTGCAGCAAGCTCCGCAAAAGAGAGACTTCTTCTGTTTGCAGAAGGTCAACACTGTTGCCCATAGTACAGCAAATTCCGTGCCGCTCCAACGCATATGTAAATTCAGCACCAACCGAGCCGGGTGAACGAAGCAGTATGACAATATCCTCTGGCCGTATCGGTCGCAGAGAATCTCCCTGTCGTACCATATGTGTTCCATCCAGCAAAGAGCATATCTTTTTTGCAACAACGGATGCCTCTTCAGCGTACGTATCCTCCTTAACATCCACGATAAACACAGATGCTTCCGGTTCATTAATGGAAATATGCGGCACTCCTTCCCTTAACTGTTCCGGTTCATCGTAAGAAAGACCACCCACATCCGTTGACATGCAATAGGAGAACACATCGTTTACACATTGGATAATTCCCTCAGACGAACGGAAATTGCTGCTGAGAAGAACCTTTCTGCCTTCCATAAGTTTAGCATCGACGGCATCAGCATAAGAATTATATTTCTGTAAAAAGATTCCGGGATCTGCCAAACGGAACTGATAAATAGACTGTTTTACATCGCCAACCATAAAGCAGTTCTGCTTCTTATGAGTCAAGGCAGCAAATATTGCATCCTGTACACCATTGGAATCCTGGTATTCATCCACCATGATCTCACGGTATCTTTTTCCGGTCTCGGCAGCAAGAGCAGTGGGTCCTGTGCGTTTCTTTCCCATCAGAAGATCCAGGGTCTTATGCTCCAGATCACCAAAATCCAACACCCGGCGAATCTTTTTCCGCTTTTCATATTCCTTTGTAAAGGTACGGACAAGTCGAATCAGCCCCCTTGCAGATGCAGCTGATGACTGCAGATCCTGAAACACCTGTTCACTATTGGAGGCAAAGCTGCGAAGCTTTCGCTCCAAGCCTTTTTTGCATGCGTCACGAACAGCTTTGATCCGTTCAGCCAATTCCAAATCCGTACATTTTTTTGAAAAAGTCAATCTGCCGAAGTCTATATCCTTACGGGCAATTACTTCCTCCCATGTTTTGGACTCCGCAAGAAATTCAAGCTGCAGAACAGTAGCTTTCAGCAGCTGTGCCGGCTTTTCCATTTCAAAGGCAGCGGCAGCTGCATCGGCACAGCGTTTCATTGCATTGATCTGTAAGCGAAGATAGGATTTGAAGTCTTCCAGTATATAGCTGCCCCAAACGGTTTCAGAGCAATCTTTCATACCGTTAACATCTGCACTGGCAATACACCAATCCAGCCATTCATCAGGATTCAAATGGCACTGAGCACTGTTATATACCTTCAGCAGGATCTCAGGGATCTGTCGATCATCACGGCCAAAGCCCTGAGAATTGATGAAGCAATAGAAGTCCTCGTCCAATTCTGTGTTCTGATACGCCTGCTCCAGGATATAATCGATGGTCTGAAGCTGGATCTCAATGCTTTCATTTTCGTCTGCAACACGGAAATCACCGGGCAGATCCATAAGGTAGGAAAACTCCCGCAGAAAATCTGTACAGAAAGCGTGAACTGTGGATATTTTTGTAAGATACAGCCGTTGCAATTGCTGCTGTAGATGACGGTTGCCGGGATCCTGTGCAACACACTGTGTTAATTTAGCAGCAATCTTTCCCCGCAGCTCCGATGCCGCAGCTTTTGTATATGTAATAATCAAAAAATCATCAATATTTGCAGGATCTGCCGCATCCGTAATATAACTAAGCAGCCTGTCCACAAGGACCTTGGTTTTACCGGAGCCAGCAGCAGCGGAGACTAAAAGCTTGCCACCGCGGTTATAAACCGCTTCTTTTTGCTGTGCAGTCAGCATTTCAGCCATGCTCTACCATCTCCTTTTCCACTTTCTCCCAGAATCTTTGAGCAGTCATTGCTTTATAATTTCTCCTGCCTTCCACTTCAGTCTTATTACATACAGCACCAAAAGGACAGTATGCACAAGCATTGTGGCTCGTACCGCGGGTATAAGGATTGGGATCAACACAGCCCGAAGCAATATCATCCACAATTCTTCCCAACAGCAGAAATACATATGCCTTTAACAATTGAAATTGGCGTCGGTCAGCAAGATCGCCGGAGATCGTTCCGTCCTTTTTCTTTGAATAGCAAAGCCTGACCGGCTTTTCCCCCGGCTCCATAGCCGCAAGTACGTCCTCATCAAAAAGAAGCAAGCCTTTTCTTTTCCATGCTTTCAGTCGGGCATCTGAAGCCTCTTCGTCAGTCATAAGGCCGTCGGCAGAGATCAACGGAGCTCTTGCAGGGAAATACTGGACACCGGCAGGTACAGAAGATTCTCCTACAATGTCTTCCCCTGCATCTTCAAGAGCAAACAGGTAAAGGAGCAACTGCAGACCATAGCCATTAAATACGTCGCAATAATCGAAATCCTTTTTGCCGGTCTTGTAGTCTACCACACGGAAATATTTACGGTCATTATCGTGCCATACATCTACACGGTCCACAAATCCCCGAAGTTCCGCATCCATTTTCTTTCCGGGAATGGGAATGGCACTCATCTGGCCATGGGAACTGAAATTCACTTCAAAACCAACCGGAACAAAGGAGCTGCCTTGCATTTCCTCCCAGAGTTCCTGAACGACCATCTCCAGTTCCTGCTGATTCCTGCGGAACAGATACTGCAGCCGTTCCGAATCCAGTTCAGCAAACCGGTCTTTTGCGTATGCAGCAGAGTATTCCGCGGCAAGCTCCAGGGTTTCTTTTAAAGAAACCTTATGAAATCCACCCCGATCCATAACTGTTTTGGCCGTTTTCTCCAGAATCGCATGGACATAAGTGCCAAATTCTGCGGGATCAACCGTCGCGGCTTTCCGTTCCTTAGCAGAAAGTCCGTATCTGAGAAAATAAGAAAGTCTGCAATCAGCCTGTTTGTCCACCTGAGAGGCAGATAATCTCAGTTTTTCACCGTATAACTTGCTGATATTCTCAGGATCGATCTTTCCAAGAGTATGACTTCTGGATCGCTCTACGCAATTATATTCCTCATCAAGATCCAATGCAGCTGCTGTTTTGTTCTCATCCCAGCGTGCCAAAAATGCACTTGCCTCCAGCTTATCTGCTCTTGCAGCACCAAGGGTCTCAGTCCTATCCTCTTCCCCTGCCAACTCCTGCAGGCGACGGTAAAGAAATGATGGCTGACCGGGAGGACAGGAAATACTGATGGATTCCAACGCACCGCAGAACACACCGTAGATTTCAGCAAACTCCGCCTGAACACCATCCATAGCACCGCCTGTCAAGGGAATGCCAATATGCCGCAACGCCACACGTTCCTGATCGCTGAGCACACCGGCAGAGCCGCTGTAACCGGGCAGGCTGCCCTCCAATGCACCCAAAACAATCAAGTGCTTGGATTCCTGACACCGCATGGCACTGACAGGACCAACCATAACTGCATCAAGCACCGGCGGGATCGTACCTACATCGTACTGACTCAACAGCAGGCGGAGCAGCCTTGTAAATGTTTCAGCACTCCAGCTTGTTTGGCCCAACAGGTCATAAAGCTGTTCCAGGGCCGATATGAGAATTTCCCAAAGCTGGTCCAGAATTTGAGCATTTCGGTAATCACCGCTTTCCAACATTTGTTTTGACAATCTGTCAAGGCGTTTGGACAGCTGTATATCCTCCAAAAATGCATACAGGGTCTTTACCTGTTGTTCCACACTGACAGCAGACTTAAACCCGCTGCGAAGTCGTACCAGTGGTTCAACGATTAGACTTCTGGCAGCATTTAGGTCTGCCAGCAGACTAATGTCGCTGTCGGTCCATTTCTCACCTAAACCGGCAGGATGATTGGTCCATTCGGTTAACCATCTGCTGC
>JAZNZG010000002.1:0-2389 GCA_045594825.1 Faecousia sp.
AAGACCTACGGCTGGAACCTGAACTACGGCGGCATCGCTCTGATGTGGCGTGGCGGCTGTATCATCCGCAGCGTATTCCTGGGCAAGATCAAGGAAGCATTTGACGCAAATCCTGCTCTCACCAACCTGCTGCTGGATCCCTACTTCACTGAGAAGATCGCTTCTCTGCTGCCCGGCTGGCGTAAGGTTGTTGCACAGGGTGCTCTGTGCGGCATGCCCACTCCCGCCTTCTCTGCCGCTCTGGCTTACTATGACGGTTATCGCTGCGACCGTCTGCCCGCAAACCTGCTGCAGGCTCAGCGTGACTTCTTCGGTGCCCATACTTATGAACGCATCGATGCTCCCCGCGGTCAGTTCTTCCACACCAACTGGACCGGTCACGGCGGCGACACCGCTTCCACCCAGTATGTCGTGTAAGAAAGTGAGGATATAAAAATGAAAATTCGTGAAAACTGCAAGTACGCTCTGGTCGTCCCCACCAGCATGGGCGTCCGTATTACCCCTCCCAACGGTCAGCCCGTTGCTTCCTCCAACACTTTTGTGATGCAGGCAACCTCCGCTGAGACCAATGTGGCCTCCATCTCCGCTTACCTGGGCCTGCCCACCAAGGTGCTGACCACCTTCGTCAAGGGCAGCCCTATCGCTGACTTTATCAAGCGTGATCTGCGTGCCCGCGGCATGGACTACGAAGGCAAGGAAGTAGAGCAGGGCGATCCCTGGGGCTACCGTCATCAGCTCAACATCGCCGATTCCGGTTACGGTTCCCGCGGTCCCCGTGTCTGCAATGACCGTGCAGGCGAAGTTGGCCGTACTCTGAACATTAAGGACTTTGATCTGGACCGTATCTTTGGTCAGGAAGGTGTAGGTATTCTCCATCTGTCCGGCCTGATCGGTGCCCTGTCTCCTGAAACCAGCCAGTTCTGTCTGGAGCTGGCCCGTGCAGCCAAGAAGTACGGCACTCTGATCTCCTTCGACCTGAACTACCGTGCCTCCTTCTGGAAGGGCCGTGAGCAGGAGCTCCATGACATTTTCACCGAGATCGCTTCCGTTTCTGATATCCTCATCGGCAACGAAGAGGACTTCCAGCTCTGCCTGGGCGTCCAGGGCCCCGAAGCCGGCGGCAAGGACATCGCTGCTAAGATCGATTCCTTCAAGGAAATGATCAAGCGGGTCAAGGAGCAGTTCCCCAACGCTTCCGTATTCGCCACCACTCTGCGTCAGGTTGAGAATGTCAACTCCCATCTGTGGGGTGCCATCATGCTGGCCGGTGACCAGTGGCATGTTGTTGAGCCTCGCCGGATCCATGTTTTGGACCGTATCGGCGGCGGCGACGGTTTCGTCGGCGGCATGCTCTATGGCATTCTGAAGGGTTGGGAATCCGAGAAGTGGATTCAGTTTGGCTGGGCATCCGGTGCACTGGCTACTACCTTCCTCACCGACTACGCACAGCCTGCAGACGAAGATGTTGTCTGGAGTGTCTGGGGCGGTAACGCTCGTGTCAAGAGATAATGAAATTATGGTGCCGCAGCAAGCAACTTGCTGCGGCACTTTTTTATGGAAAACAATGCCCTTTCTTTACATTTTTACGGCATTATGGTATAATCTTTATAAGGATTTTGGAAAATGCCTGTGGAAGGAATGATGTTTAATGAAATGTCCCAATTGCGGTGCAGAAGTAACAACAAAATTTTGCGAGTATTGCGGCAGTGAAATGCCTAAGGAAAATGCGACCATTTACATTACCAATAACTACTATGGCAGTACGCCCCAAGTCCACAACAACGCCCCGGTAAGCTCTCCCGGCGGCAATACTGCGGTCCCCAAAAAGAAGAAGTCCCGTGCCGGGCTTTGGGTGCTCGGTTGGCTTTTCATCTTTCCCCTCCCCCTTACCATTCTGCTGCTGCGGAAAAAGGATATGAAGCCGGTGCTGAAATACGGCATCATTGTTATTGCCTGGCTTCTGTTTTTCATGCTTGGTACAACAGCACCCGCGGAGGAAGAGCCCGTTTCCGGTGCAGTCCCCACCTATTCCCAAAGCATGCAGGAAAACCAAACTTGTTGATATCGTGTAATAAACGCCTCCGACGCATGTCGGAGGCGTTTTGCTGTGTTACCACAGATAACGCAGGATGGGTTCTCTGGCTGCCTTGACTTCATCAGGGCGGGCGATTTGGGCGTTATGGGGTGCACCATGCATGTATTCGGGGTCCTTGTAGCCCAGTTCGTACAGGCTGCGGAACACCTCTGCGGCCCAGTCCAGGGTGTCCCGGGACTCGGTTTCGGTGGGCTCCAGCATCAGTGCTTCATGTACGATCAGGGGGAAGTACATCGTAGGCGGATGCATGCCGTTATCAATGAGACTCTTGGCCACATCCAAAGCGGATACACC
>JAZNZG010000003.1:0-2370 GCA_045594825.1 Faecousia sp.
CCGTTCAGCCAACGGGCGTTGACATAGTAACCGCCGCAACGGGCAGCCTCTTCCTTAATAGCATCCTGCGCCTGCTTCTTGGTGCCGACGAACAGGATGTTGCCGCCCTCGGCAGCAGTGTCACGAACGAAGTTGTAGGCCTCCTCCAGCTTCTTAACGGTCTTCTGCAGGTCGATGATGTAGATACCGTTACGCTCGGTGTAGATGTAGGGGGCCATTTTGGGGTTCCAGCGGCGGGTCTGGTGACCGAAGTGTACACCGGCCTCCAGCAGTTGCTTCATAGATACGACAGCCATTTTTAATTTTCTCCTTTTGTTTTTGCCTCCACCCCGATCATCTCGTACAGCCCGCCTTTCGGCACTTGGGGGTACGATCACCGGGTGTGTGGTGTAATACTATGGGCGTAATTTGCCCATGCCGAATTATTATAATGGAGAGAAGACCATTTTGCAAGTAGTTTTTCCAATTTTTTTCAAAAATATTCAACAAAATTGAGGGAAAGGACCGGCCTTTCCCTCGTTATTTTGTCAGGCTTAAAAGAAGAGCCTGTTCTTCTGTTTCGGTACACGGCACTCATCGGGTTTTATATCCACCAAAACGATGTCCGGACCGATCTTGCGGATGCAGTGCCAGGGAATCACGAATTCGTCCTTCCGCCCCCAAAGACCGAAAAACCGACAGGGGCCCGGAACGATGATGGCCAGGATATGCCCCTCCGGCAGATCGATCCGGGCGTCGTTGATATAACCCAGCCGCCGTCCGTCACTGACGCAGATCACTTCCTTGCAGTGCAGGTCTGTAAAATTCGTGGACATACACACCCCCCTAACACATGGTTGTTTCACAGTATGCCCGGGAAGAGCCGATTATGATACGGTGAAGGATTTCCGCATGGTGCCGATGGCACTTTTTTCCAACCGCGATACCTGTGCCTGAGAAATGCCCAATGCGGCGGCAACCTCCATTTGGGTCTTGCCGTCATAAAACCGCAGGGACAGGATCTGCTTTTCCCGGTCTCCCAACCCCTGAAAGGCTGTCCGCAGGGAGATCCGGTCCATCCAGGCGGTTTCCGTATTTTTGGTATCGTGGACCTGATCCATAATGGTAAGGGGATCGCCCCCGTCGGAGTACACCGGATCATACAGGCTCACCGGAGCACAAACGGCATCCAGAGCCTCTGCCACATCGGCAGTGGGCAGGGACAGCTCCGTAGCGATTTCCTCCAGGGTAGGTTCCCGGCCCAGCTTCAGCAGCAACGCCTCCTTGCATTGCAGCACGCGGTAGGCAACATCCCGGATGGAGCGGGACACCCGAATGGCGGAGTTGTCCCGCAGATACCGCCGCACTTCTCCGGCGATCATGGGAACACCGTAGGTGGAAAAACGCACCTGCTTGGTGGGGTCAAAATTGGAAATGGCTTTAATAAGACCGATGCATCCCACCTGGAACAGGTCGTCGGGATTTTCGCCCCGTTTGTCAAACCGTTGGATCACGGAAAGCACCAACCGCAGATTCCCCTCGATAAGCTCCTGCCGTGCATCCTCATCTCCTGCGTTTGCTTTTTTGAGCAAGGAATCCATTTGTGCCTGGGACAGCACCTTCAGCCGGGCGGTATTCACACCGCAGATCTCTACTTTACCCTGCATGGAAGCCTCCTGAAACCGTTAAAGCTACCAAGAGTATTTCCCACCGGCGGGAAAACATACGGAAAAGAAATTCGTGAAAAATCCACAAAAATTTTCAGGTTTTGGCCTGCAGGCAGCGACTTAAAAACGACATAGCCCGCACAGGTTTCAACTTTTTAAGCAATATTGGAAGATAATTTGCGGTAAATTATGCAACGCAAAAAAAGAGGCGAAACGTTCTTTATTCACCGGGCTATGCAACGGGCATACAAGGGCATTAACCTTCCAAAACAGCGAAATACCTGTTGAAAACACGGACTTTTCCACAATCTCCACAGCTTTTTCCACAGGGGGTATAACTGACGGAAAGAAAAGAAAGGTATGCAAAACAGTTAACATAACGCGGTTCGACAAGGTGTAACTTTTTACGACATTTTTCCCCTGCAAAAAAATCACCATAAGAAGCAAACGGGGAGAAAAAAAGGACTTGACAGGCAGGAATAAAAGATCCCGGCAAGTTTGCGTCAAAAAATTTTAAAAAAGGTATTGATTTTCTGAACAATAGAAGCTATAATGGGTAAACGCATGAGCAAAAACACAGAACAGGAGGTGTGACCATGCCCAACATCAAGTCCTCTAAGAAGGATGTCATTCGTTCCAAGATCGCTTACGAGAAGAACAAGGCTGAGAAGTCTGCGCTGAAGACTGCTGTTAAGAAGTTCGAAGTGGCTCTGGCTGAAGGCGA
>JAZNZG010000004.1:0-10566 GCA_045594825.1 Faecousia sp.
GTGAAGGATGCGGCGTGGTTCGGTCTGCCCTTTAAGATGGAAGATACCGCTTTCTCCCTGTTCGGAAACTGCGACGGCGGCTTCCTGCTCAGCGCCATCATTACCATGATGCCCATCGCGCTGGCCACTATGGTTGAGCACATCGGTGATATGTGCGCTATCTCCTCCACCGTTGGCGAGAACTTCGTCGCCAAGCCCGGCCTCCACCGCACCCTGCTGGGCGATGGTCTGGCTACTTCGCTGGCCGCCCTGTTCGGCGCTCCCGCCAATACCACCTATGGCGAGAATACCGGCGTTCTGGCGCTGAGTAAGGTCTACGATCCCAAGGTCGTCCGTCTGGCTGCTGTTTTTGCTGTTGTGCTGTCCTTCTGCCCCAAGTTTGCAGCTCTGATCGTTGCAATGCCCGCTGCCACCATGGGTGGCGTCAGCCTGGTGCTGTACGGCATGATCTCCGCTGTTGGTGTTCGTAATGTGGTTGAAAACCAGGTTGACTTTACCAAGAGCAGAAACGTGCTCATCGCTGCGATGATCATGGGTCTGGCTGTCGGCGTCACCTATGCCGGCTCCATCGTTATTCCCATCGGCTCCTTTACCATCAGCCTGTCCGGTTTGGCTGTGGCTGCCATTGTAGGTATCGTGATGAACGCGATCCTGCCCGGCAAGGACTATGAGTTTGGTACCAACCATCAGGGTGATACCGCCGTTAACTTCGGCACTGATGCCTATAAAGATAAGAAATAAAAAACAATTGCCCTCTGTCCTAAAACAGAGGGCAATTCTTATTGGTTGGCTTTTTGCAGGTCTGCAGCGAGGGCCTGCATGGCAGCTTCATCTGCTTTGCAGACTTTCCGGTCATAAGTTAGGAAACCGTTGATCTCATCTTCCACATCGGATACCTGGGTGCAGATGGCAGCACACAGGCCTCGTTTGATGGCGGGCAGCACCTTGGTACGGTACAAACTTTCTATGGAATCCCGGAAGTGCTCCAGACTCTTGCAGGATTTGTAGCCGTAGGCCTTGTCGGGGTTGAACAGATGCTCTTCCACAGGGCAGGCATAGCCGCCGAATTCGCTGAGTACCAGGGGCTTGTCCGAGGGCTGCAGGGTGCTCCAAGGGGTAAAGTAGATGTGACGGCTGTCCACATCCGTCTTTTTCTGCCGGAACCAGCCGGAGGTGGCGTCGATGATCCGGGTACCATCCAGTGCTTTCAGCTTTTCGTAGACGGCTTCGCTGTCAAACTGGCCCCAGGCCTCGTTGAAAATGGTCCAGTAAAGAATACAGGGATGATTTTGCAGCTGCCGAACGGTGGTTTCCATGGTTTCCAAAAATACCTTGCGGGTACTTTTATCCCGGTGCATATGTCTGTCCGGTAATTTTTGAACGCCCACCGTGGGCAAAGCGGTATCCCGCAAAAAACTGTAATCGCCGTTATTTACCATGTCCTGGAAAACCACCATACCCAGTTTGTCGCACTGGTAGTAGAATTCCTCCGGCTCAACCTTGATATGCTTTCGCAGGGTGTTAAAGCCCAGCTTTTTCATGGCGAGGATGTCTTCGGCATAGCATTCCGCAGATGCAGGGGTGTAGATGCCGTCGGGCCAGTAGCCTTGATCCAGCAAGCCGTGGAAGAAGTAGGGCTTTCCATTCAGACACAGACGGTGGAAACCATTTACAACTTTATCTTCGATGGTACGCAAAGCAAAGTAGCTTTCCACCCGGTCACTGCCCGTTTTCACAACAAAATCGTACAGGAATGGATCCTCCGGGGTCCACAGATGGGGCGATTCCGGAGCGATAACAGCTTTGCCCTCCACAAGGGGATATTCCTTGCCATCACAGAATACTGTACCATTTAAGGGAGGAGTAACACTAATGGTGGCTTCTTCCAAAGTGACCTGGATATCCAGCCTCTGAATATAGGTTTCCGGTACGCTTTCCAGCCACACCGTCTGCCAGATGCCGGACACCGGGGTATACCACATACCGCCCCGCTTCTCAGGGCGAACCTGCTTGCCGTAGGGCTGTGTTTTGTCATATAGATCGTCGGAAATACCGATTTCCAGAACATTTTCCTGCTGAAGCACATTGGTGATATCAAAGGTAAAGGCAGTGTAACCGCCGGAATGCTCTCCCAAATCCACTCCGTTCAGGGAAACCTCAGCGATCTGATCCACAGCACCGAAATGGAGCAGTACCCGCTCTTTCCGGAATCCTTCCGGCAGCGTGAATCTCCGGCGATAAACCAGGTCCTCCCCCTCGGGAAAGTGTCGGCCGATACCGGACAGACGGCTTTCCGGGCAGAAAGGCACCAGGATAGGCATGGTGTTGCCTTCTGCTTCCAATTCCCAAGTGCCGTTTAAGTTTACATAACTTTCCCTTTTTAACTGGGGGCGGGGGTAAACATCCCAGGGCGTTCCGGTAAGGGCCTCGCCCTGAACGGTATACAAATCATGCAGCATGGGATTTCTCCTTTTTGATCAAACGGAACAGGGGGATAAACACGAGCCAAATAAAGATGGCGGCGATGAAAGCAGCCAGGAAAATATTTTCGTTGGGGACGAAAGAAGTGGTACCGTCGTCGTTTACAATGGTGTCGGCATTTTTCAGCACAGCTGCACCGATGGCAGGGCCGATGATGCCGGGGATCAGCACCTGACCCACGATCCGCTGCCCCTGGAACATACCTGCCTTGTTTGCAGGGGTGTAATCACGCAGCATGGCACCGAAAACAGCCATACCGGCCAGGTATCCGCAGAGCATCATCAAGGTACCCACAAAGACCACCATGGTGCTGCGGAAAAAATACAGCACAACAAAGCCTGCCATCATGAGAGCGATGGCGGGGATGGCAGAGGCTTTGAAGCCCTTGCGGTCGTATACCTTGCCGTAAAAAGCGGTGAAGACGGCCGCCAAAATGATGGCAGGAGCAAAGATCAGCACATAGTTGTCCATGCCCAGGCGGACGTTGTAATAAAGAATCAGGTAGGGCATGAATATCTGAATGGCAATACCAAACACGGCATAGGCAAGCAGTGTTACATACAGGGTTTTGTTGGAGCGGATGACACTGGGCCGGAAGCCGTAGAAAATATTGGAGAAATAATTTTCGTTGCCCCGGGTATCCACAACCGGCTCCCGGATCAAGACAAAACCCAAAAGGCCCAGCAGGAACACGCAGCCGCCGATGACGCAGAAAATGATGACCCAGGTCTGAGGCAGGTTTTGGTCAAGACCCATGAATCCGCCAAAAACCACCAAGATCGCGAGCAGGGGCATCATGGCATTGATGCCTTCCACAGCACCCCGGTTGGTCTCGTCTGTGGAGTCGGTAAGCCATGCGTTAAAAGCGGCGTCGTTGGCAGAAGAGCCAAAGAAGGTCATGACACAGTCCATGACAATGACCAGGGACACACCCACAGAAGCAGCGGATGCAGCGGCAGGGAAGAGGGCGTTAATGACATCGGTGCGAATAAGGGCAAAGCTGAGAATGGAAATGCCCCATAAGATATAGCCGCCGCAGATAAAAACTTTCCGCTTACCCAGCTTGTCGGAAAGAGCACCGATGAACAGGGTGGTCACCGTAGCGGCAATGGCAGAGGCGGCTACCATGGCGGAAATGGCCTCAGCACTGGCATGGAACATCTTGTAGATGAATACATTGAAATACATATTCTCCATGACCCAGGCCACCTGTCCCACCAGACTGAAGATTACAAGGGCGGCCCAAAATTTAGAGGACTGTTTTGTTTTTTGCATAATCGTCCCACCTTTGCTTTTTTTGTATCATAGCACATAAAAAGGGTAAAGTAAATCTTCTTTCCCGTTGGGGATTGACAGACGGAAAATAATAGGTATACTTAATTTAGAATGTGCGTTTCAGGGCGGGGTGTGATTCCCCACCGGCGGTATAGCCCGCGACCACCTGCAAGGGTGCTGACACCGGTGTGATTCCGGGGCCGACGGTATAGTCCGGATGAGAGAAACAGCAGTCAAAAGATTGATTGTTTGCCCTGTTGTGTTTTGCCGCAACAGGACTTTTTTTGTTTTGGAGGTTTGTATGAAAAAATCCGGTAAAGTGCGGGGCCTTGTGGTGGCCAGTATGTTAAGTGCTGTGGCTTTTGTACTGATGTTTTTTGATTTTCCCCTTCCTATGCTGATCCCGTCTTTTATTAAGATGGATTTCTCGGATCTGCCTGCTTTGCTGGGTGCTTTTGCGTTGGGTCCGGGTTATGGTGTGATCATCAGCCTGCTGAAAAACCTTCTGCATATTTTGATCAAAGGTACCTCCACCGCCTGTGTGGGCGAGTTGTCCAATTTCCTGCTGGGTGCGGTATTCTCCTTTACTGCCGGCATGATCTACAAGAAAAAACGCACCCGGAAGGGAGCCTTGCTGGGAGCCCTTGTGGGAGCCGCTGCCATGGCTTTGGTGAGTGTGCCTTCCAATTATTTTGTAACATATCCGGCATACAGCCTGTTTTACGGCTTGTCCATGGAAACGATTTTGCAGATGTATCAGGCCATCGTTCCCTCTGTGGACAGTATTCTTGAATGCCTTGTTCTGTTTAACCTGCCCTTTACCTTTGTAAAGGGTACGCTGGATGTAGTTTTGTGTTTCTTGATCTATAAACCTTTATCGCCCCTGCTTCGCGGAACGGGGTATAACAAGTAATCTATACAAAAGGAGGAACAAATAATGCAGTATCTTGGTATTTCCTATCAGATGAAGCATCCCCCTAAGCTGGACCCTACCTTTATTCCCTTTGGCGTTTGGTGTGAAGCGTATCAAAAGAATGCAAAGCAGCCCATAGCCATTGCAGTGGAGCGTAACGGAGACCGTGTTTCCGTGCACCATACTTGTATTTACGGCACTGAGGAAATGGCAGAGGCTGACTATCGCTATGTGGAGCGTTATGTAAAATTTCTGCTATGGTCTGTGGGTGGTTTTAAGGTCTATGTCTGTGGCTGCAGCCGGATTGCACAGCGGTTGCGGCAGGCATACACTGCGGAAGGGGAACGCCGCTTTGACCATACCTTCTTTTTCCAACTCTATGAGCGGGAGCTGGAGGTCCTGGATCTGCCGCTGGCGGAGTGCCCGGTAGACAACGAGGAGGCACAGCCCATGGGCGGCAATCTGGACGGCTGCCGTATCGGCTTTGATGCCGGCGGCTCTGACCGTAAGGTGTCTGCGGTGGTGGATGGCAAATGTGTCTATTCCGAGGAAGTGATCTGGTTCCCCAAGCTGAATGAAGACCCTACTTATCAGTACAATGAGATCCTGGAAGCCTTCCGTACCGCAGCCTCCAAAATGCCAAGAGTGGACGCCATCGGTGTTTCCTCTGCCGGTGTGTTTATTGGCAACGCACCTATGGTCTCCAGCATTTTCTATAAGGTCCCCCGCAGCAAGTGGGACTATGTCAAGACTGTGTTCGACCGGGCAGCGGCAGAAATCGACCCCAATATTCCCATCGTGGTCGCCAACGACGGTGATGTATCCGCCCTGGCCGGTGCCATGGGTCTGGGTAAGGGCAATTTGATGGGTGTTGCCATGGGTACATCCGAAGCAGTTGGCTATGTGAACAAGGATCAGAATGTGCTGGGCTGGATCAATGAGCTGGCCTTTGCACCGGTTGACTTGCAGACTGGTGCCATGCAGGATGAGTGGTCCACGGACTACGGTGTAGGCTGTAAGTACTTCAGTCAGGATGCTGTTATTAAACTGGCCCCCGCTGCCGGCATTACCCTGGATGAAAGCTTGTCCCTGGCGGAAAAACTGAAGGCTGTCCAGGCTTTGATGGCAAAAGACCATCCCGGTGCCCAGGCGATCTTTGAGACCATCGGTGCATACTTTGCCTATACCGTAGTGCTGTATGCCCAGTTCTATGATTTAAGGCACATCATGCTTATGGGCCGTGTTATGTCCGGCAAGGGCGGCGACACCATCCTCCGCGTGTGCAATGAGATTTTGGCGGATGAATATCCCCAGTTGGCTGCCCGTTGTGAAGTGATCCTCCCCGATGAGAAGACCCGCCGTGTAGGCCAAAGTGCTGCCGCTGCAAGCCTTCCTGCTTTGAAGTAAAGGAGGGTGTGTCTATGTTTTATAAGAACGCCCGGATCTTTGGAGCGGATTTCCAATTTCATCACGGAGCATTTGAAGTGACTGACGGCAAATTCGGTGCAATTTTGCCGGATACCGTTCCCGGCGATGCCATTGACCTGCAGGGTGCCACGGTGATTCCCGGCCTTATCGATGTTCACAGCCACGGCAACTCCGGTGCGGATTTCTCTGACGGGGATTACGAGGGACTGAAAGCCATGGCTGCCTATTATGCAAAGTCCGGTGTGACCTCCTTTGCACCCGCGTCTATGACGCTGCCTTACCCTGTGCTGGAACAGGCCTTTGCCAATGCCAAAAAACTGGTGGAAGAAAATATTTCCGGCCTGTCTGTCCTGCGGGGCATACAGATGGAGGGACCCTACTTTTCCTATAAAAAGCGTGGTGCCCAAAATCCGGACTATCTGAAGGCACCGGATTTTGAAGGTTTCAAGGCTCTGTATGACGGCTGCGGCGGGCTGATCCGTATTGTGGATATAGCTCCGGAGCTGCCCGGAGCCAAAGAATTTGTGGAAAAGGCGAGCAAGTTTTGTACCGTTTCTGTTGCCCATACCGATTCCGATTATGACCATGCCAAGGCAGCTTATGATGCCGGTGCTACCCACCTGACCCATCTGTACAATGCTATGCCTCCCATCCACCATCGTAACCCCGGTGTGATTCCCGCTGCGGCGGAAAATCCCAATGTCCGGGCAGAATTGATCTGCGATGGTTATCATATCCATCCTGCCTCCGTGCGGTTGGCCTTTGCCCTGTTTAAGGACCGGATGGTGCTGGTGTCCGACTCCGGCCGCTGTGCAGGTATGCCGGAGGGAAGCCGGTTTGAAATCGGCGGCCAGGATGCCTGGCTGCGGGACGGTGTTGCAAAGCTGGCAGACGGAACCATTGCCTGCTCTGCGGCAAATCTGTGGCAGTGTCTTACCAATGTGATGCATTGGGGCATCCCGGAGGAAGAGGCGATCCGTGCCGCAACTTATAACCCTGCCTGTGCCATCGGTGCGGAGGGGATCGTGGGTTCCATTGCTTCCGGCAAGCAGGCAGACTTTTTGATCTGTACACCCGATTACAGCGAAAAGCGAGTGTTTATTGCTGGCTGTGAAGTCATATAACAAACAAAAGACCCGCACCGGAACAATGTGTGTACCGGTGCGGATCTTTTAGGTCAATTGGTAAAATTTATTTCTTTTGCACATTTTTGATTGACTTTCCCATAGACTTTTGGTAGCATTATAACAAAGAAAATTGAATACAGATCGGGTGATTGGCTCGGGAGAGACCGAAAACGGCACCGAAGGGGAATGCAAAAACTCTCAGGTAAAAGGACCGGGCCATGACGAGACTCTGTAGAGTGGTGTGAAGCCACGCCGAAGGTGCAACCGGTTTTTCCGGGAATCTCTCAGGTAATTTCAGCAGAGGCACAAAAAGCCAGTAATGGGTTTTTGTGCTTTCTTTTTTGCCTTTTTTGCAACCATCAAAACCAATAAAGGAGAATTGTGTTATGAGCGAACTCAAGCGTACACCTCTTTACGATGCCCATGTGGCAGCCGGTGCCACCATGGTGGATTTTGGCGGCTGGGAAATGCCCATTCAGTATCCTACCGGCATCGTGGCGGAGCATCTGTGGACCCGCAGCCAGTGCGGTATCTTTGATGTGTCCCACATGGGTCGTCTGGATATTCAAGGACCGGAAAATCCCCAATTAGTCCAGCACGTTCTGTCCAGCAATGTTTTGGCACTGGATGTGGGTCAGGCACAATATGCTTTGATGCCCGACGAAAACGGCGGAGTCATCGATGATGTGTATCTGTACCGCTTTGAACGGGATAAGTACCTGCTTGTCGTGAATGCTGGCAACACGGACAAGGACCTGGTCCACCTGTACAAAGAGGCAGAAAAGTTTGATGTTAAGATCACCAATGTTTCTTCTGACTACGCAGCCATCGCCATTCAGGGCCCAAAGGCCAAGGATATTCTGATGGTGATGACCGGCGGCAAGGAACTGCTGACGGAAAACACCAAAAACTCCGTGGGCTTCCAGGAAATGGATGGCAAGCCTGTTCGCATCGCTAAGACCGGCTATACCGGTGAACCCATCGGCTATGAGATCTACTGCAATAGTGCCGATGCCACTTACTTCTGGAACCGCATGATGGAGTTGGGAGCAAAGCCTATTGCTTTGGGTGCCCGCGACACACTGCGTATGGAGGCAGCACTGCCCCTTTACGGCCATGAAATGGGTCCGTGTCAGCTGGGCGGTGAGATCCAGGCTTACGCATCTCCGCTTGCCAAGTTTGCCGTTTCTTTCAATGAAAGCAAGGGCGATTTTATCGGCAAAGCTGCACTGCTCAAGCAGTTTGAATCACTTAAGAAGATCCTCAACCGGGATTATTCTTCTGTTGAAGATCTGCCTTACCGCATCCAGCCCATCTGTCTGACCGGCAGAGGTGTTCTGCGTGCCGGTTTTCCTGTCTATGATGCCCGCACCGGTGAAGAGCTGGGTTACGTCACCTCCGGCACCATGATCCCCTATTTTGAAACAGAGGGTACCGGTATCGAGTCCGTCATTACCGACAGATCCGGTAAGCGTTCCATCGGCCTGGCTTATATGAAGAGCCATGTTGTTGCCGAGTTTGAGTTGGAGGTGGACATTCGCGGCAAGCGGATTCCTGCTGTTGTGACTACCTGCCATATCCGTCAGGATGCACCTCCTTACACCCGACCCATTCTCTACAAGAAAAATACCGTGGAGGGTCCCAGCACCGTTACCGATTATGCAGCCAAGGCCAAGGAACTGTTTGCAAAAGCAGCGGAGAATCACATCTGGCGTCAGGAGCTGTGCATCAATCTGATCCCCTCCGAGATGACACCCTCCCGTGCTACCCGTCTGCTGCAGGTCAGCGATCCCTGCGGCCGTTATGCAGAGCATAAAAAGCAGAAGGCATTTGACGATGCGGATATTCCCTATTATCAGGGTACCAAGTTTATTGTGGAGTGTGAGGCACTGCTGGCTGCCGAGCTGAGAAAGTATTTGGGTGCAGCCCAGGTGGAGACCCGCTGCACCTCCGGTCAGATGTCCAATACCGCAGTGTTCTCCGCCTTGATGGATTGGAAGAACCGGGTAGACCGCAAGTGCCAGCCCAAGCGTTTGGGTTATATTATGAACAACCACATCGTCCGGGGCGGTCATCTGTCTGCACAGCCTATGGGTGCACTCCACGACTATGTGGCTACCGATCCCGTTACAGAAAAGGCGATGATCGTCAACTTCCCTGTACTGGCTGACAATCCCTACAAGATCGATGTTGCCCAGACCAAAAAGCTGCTGGATCAGTATAAGCCGGAATTCATCGTATTCGGTAAATCCATGGTGCTGCATAAAGAGCCTGTTGCCGAGATCCGCAAGTTTGTGGACGAACAGGGCATCGATACCACCATTATGTACGACATGGCTCATGTGCTGGGTCTTGTGGGTGACCACTTCCAAAAGCCCTTTGAAGAAGGTGCTGAGATCGTCACCGGCTCCACACACAAGACCTTCTTTGGACCCCAGCGTGGTGTCATCGGCGTCAGCTACAAGCCTGAGGAGCTGAAGTGGAGTCTATGGGAGACCATACAGACCCGCACCTTCCCTGGCAGCGTTTCCAACCACCATCTGGGCACACTGCTGGGCGAACTGGTGGCAGCTTACGAGATGAACGCCTTTAAAGACGAATATCAGAAGAATGTGGTGGAAAACGCCAAGTGGTTTGCAAAGTGCCTGGCTGAGGAAGGCCTGGATGTGGCAGGCGATCCTTCTGTGGGTTACACCGAGACCCACCAGGTCATCGTGAAGGTGGGCTACAGCAAGGGTCCCGAAGTTGCGGAGCGTTTGGAGCGGAACAACATCATCGTCAACTACCAGGCTACCCCCGAAGAGGAGGGCTTCACCGCCTCCGGAGCACTGCGTCTGGGCGTGAGCGAGATGACCCGTTTCGGCTTTGGCAAGGACGAATTCCGGAAGCTGGCCAACCTCATGGCCGCATGCATCAAGGGTGCCGATGTAAAGGAAGAGGTTATCAAGTTCCGCAGCGACTACACCCGGATGCAGTACTGCTTCAATGATGAGCAGATGCGGGACATCCAGGGAGCCTTCGCTGCCCGGATCGGTCTGTAAACAGTGTTGTTAATTTGCCGTGACCTCTTTGTGTTGGGGCGGGCAGTCAATCATTAAAAAAATAATATTTGGAGGTATCATTATGAATTATCCTGTTGATCTGCAGTATTCCAAGGACCATGAGTGGTTGAAGATGGAAGGCAACATCGCCGTTATCGGCATTTCCGATTTTGCACAGAATGCTTTGGGCGATGTAGTTTTCGTCAATCTGCCCGCAGTGGGTGACGAAGTGGTTGCCGGCGAAGTGTTTGGCGATGTGGAGTCTGTGAAGGCTGTTTCCGATCTGCTCAGCCCCGTTACC
>JAZNZG010000005.1:0-2076 GCA_045594825.1 Faecousia sp.
ATCCCAATAAACCCTTTTGTATTAACAGCTTCTTTTACACCCTTGGCTAAGTTATAACCAAAACCTGTTAACGGTACAGTAGCACCGGCACCGGCAAAGTCAACAAGCGGTTTGTAGGCACCAACGGCACCGAGAAATACACCGATCACAACATAACTGACCAGGATCCGTGCCGGTGTCAGTTTTGTTTTATCGATGAGAATTTGGCCGATGACGCATAAAAGACCGCCAACAACAAAAGCTTTTAAATAGTCCATTTTAACCTCCCTGGATAGATACAGCATGACAGACGCCGGGTATGGGAAGTCCTTGCTGCGTGGAAGTAGGTGACAGAAGTGCTCCTGTGCCGCAAAAGAGAATGTTTTTCAGCTTACCGTTTTGCAGCTTAGGCAGCAGGTGGGAGCAAAGGGTAATTGCACTGCATCCACAGCCTGAACCACCGGCGTGAACATCCTGATTGAGAACATCAAAAACAAGCGTGCCGCAGTCTGCCAGCTTTCCACCAAGAGATAAACCCTCACGTTGAGCCAGTGTCAGCAGCACTTCTTTGCCCAACTGACCAAGGTCGCCGGTAACGATCAGATCATAGTCATCAGCAGAAACTTTTAAATCTTCGAAGTGTGCCTTAATAGTGGACAGTGCAGCCGGTGCCATGGCAGCACCCATATTATTGGCGTCCTTAATTCCTAAATCGGTTACTGTCCCAACAGTACATGCTGTAATGTGTGGCCCTTTTCCGGAGCTGCATATTAATGCTGCACCGGACCCTGTAACCGTCCATTGTGCCGTTGGTGTACGCTGCCCGCCATATCCAAGAGGGAATCTGTACTGTCTTTCAGAGGAGGGAAAATGAGAGGAAGTCATTGCCACAACTCGATCGGAAAATCCACCACCCACTGTCATAGAGGCCATGAGAAGACTCTCAGCCATGGTGGAGCATGCACCATATAAACCAAGATGGGGAATACCCATATTCCGCAGTGTAAAAGACGAACCTATGCACTGATTCAACAAGTCACCGGAAAATACAAGACCAAAATCTTTCTGCTGCAAACCTGCTTTTTCGGCCAGTGTTTCCAGTGCCAGCTGCTGCATGCGTTTTTCCCCTTGTTCCCATGTCTTTTGACCAAAATACGCATCGGTATTGACTACATCAAAATATTCTGCCAGAGGCCCTTCAGACTCTTTTTTTCCTGCAATGCTTGCCCAGCATAATATAACCGGAGGCTTGTTAAGCACAAAGCTTTGTCGTCCTCTTTTTTGATTTTCCATAATCTGCACGCTCCTTTTTTGGTAGTATGTGCAGGTTTTCAAAAAATAAAAGCACCATCCCAACGGAATGGTGCTTCAATGTGCCATGATTTACTTGCCAGCCAGGGCTCTTTCCAGCCAAACACAGCCGAAGTCCAATGCGGTATACAGGCCTGCTTTTTCGCCTTTTTTAACGATACGGTCGCGGCTCTTTGCGGTGGGATCGGTCAGCTGCAGTTGAACGGAAACCCGGGTTGCGATATCCACATCATTGACCTTCTTTGTCTCCAAAATCTGGAGCATAACGATGTGGGAATCGGCCATGGATCCGTAATAGATCAGGTTATCCTTACGCATCAGAGGATGACCTTTATATGTCAGAACTTTATTTTCGTCTGCCATAGTAACCTCCTTAAAATTAAATCGGGAGGCCTTTGCGGCGGCAAAAGCCTCCCGGTTAGTTAGTGCTTATCGAACAGGTAGCAACGAACCAAATCCTGAAGCAGCTCATCACGGTCCAATTTACATATCATGCTGCGGGCATTATTGTAATTGGTGATGTAGGTGGGATCCTCAGTCAGAAGGTAGCCCACGATTTGGTTGATAGGGTTATAACCTTTTTCGTTGAGAGCATCGAACACATTACGAAGAATACGATGCATATTGTCCTTTTCATCGCCGGGAACGGTGAATTTAATGGTATTTCTGGTATTGTCCGCCATGGGAACGACCTCCTTCCAATTGATGGGTTTATTATAGCCCAAAACTAAATCAGTGTAAAGACCTTTTGTGGTAAAAATTCTTGAGATTTGATTAACGCAGAAC
>JAZNZG010000006.1:0-3810 GCA_045594825.1 Faecousia sp.
GCCTGATCCACGATTTATAAAAACAGGTGAACCTGTTCTTATCTCTTGTAGGGGCGAGCATTGCTCGCCCGCGGGCGGCGGGTCGCCGCCCCTACCTTCTCTTAATGACATCGAGAATGAAAACCTTCACTGAGGTGACAGCATCTAAATCCACCGAGTCTACCAATTCCACCACGCCCGCATTGGGATTATTTTACCATGTGCCTTGTGCCTTGTCAATCCGGCCGGCAGGCTCCAGGAATAATAAAATTTATTCTTCTTTTGCACAAATGTTCTTGACATTCCAATTCTGCACCATTAAAATAGATTCGGTATAGTGTACGCTGAGCGAGTATGGCCTTATACTCCTGCGTTTCATTTTTATCCGGCATTTGACCGCCTGGGACTGGGATTTGTGCCTCATGGCGTTTGTTTCATATTCTATATAAAACAACTGAACAGCATGGGGCTCATTGTGCCCACCCCCTTTTGGCCAAGCCTATTCTATAAAGGAGGTGCGTACGAGAATTATGGAGCTTACACCGATCACTATTATTTTGATCGTCGTTGGTGCTGTGGTGGGACTTGCTCTGGGCTTTGCATTTGGTATTGCTTACCGCAAGAAAGTCGCTGAGCGTGAGATCGGCTCTGCCGAAGCCGAGGCCACCCGCCTGATCAATGAAGCCATCCGCAGCGGCGAAAACCGCAAGAAAGAGATGCTTCTGGAAGCCAAGGACGAAATCCATAAATCCCGCACAGAGTACGAAAAAGAAGTCAAGGAGCGTCGTTCCGAGCTGAGCAAGCAGGAACGCCGCCTGCAGCAGAAAGAAGAAACCCTGGACAAAAAGACCGATGCCTTTGAGCGTAAGGAAGAGGATCTGGCCCGCCGTGTCGCGGAAGTGGCTCAGGCCAAGGCAGAGGCAGAGGAAGTCAAAAAGCAGCATCTGGCCACTTTGGAGCAGATCTCCGGCTTGACCCAGGAGCAGGCAAAACAGTACCTGCTGCAGACCGTGGAGGAGGAAGTCCGCCACGACACCGCAATGAAGATCAAAGAGATCGAGCAGCAGATGAAGGATGAGGCCGACGAAAAGGCCCGGGAGATCCTGTCCATCGCCATTCAGCGTTGTGCCGCCGATCACGCCGCAGAAGCAACGGTTTCCGTTGTCCCCCTGCCTACCGACGAAATGAAGGGCCGCATCATCGGTCGTGAGGGCCGTAACATCCGCACCCTGGAGCCCATCACCGGTGTCGACCTTATCATTGATGACACGCCCGAAGCCATCACCGTCAGCAGCTTCGACCCGGTTCGCCGAGAAGTTGCCCGTCTGGCCTTGGAAAAGCTCATCGCCGACGGCCGCATCCATCCCACCCGCATTGAGGACATGGTGGAGAAGGCCCGCAAGGAAGTGGACCGCACCATCCGCGAGGAAGGCGAGCGTGCCTGTTATGAGACCGGTGTCCACGGTCTGAATCCTGAACTTATCAAGATCCTCGGCCGTCAGAAGTACCGTACTTCCTACGGTCAGAATGTTCTGAATCACTCCATCGAGGTTTCCCACATCGCAGGTCTGATGGCCTCCGAGCTGGGCGTGGATGTGACCCTGGCCAAGCGTGCTGGTCTGCTGCACGACCTGGGCAAGTCCATCGACCACGAGGTGGAAGGCAGCCATGTACAGCTGGGTGCCGAGCTGGTTCGCAAGTACAAGGAAAACCCCGTCATTGTCAACGCCGTTGAGGCACACCACGGTGATGTGGAGCCCAAGACCGTCATCGCTGTCCTTGTTCAGGCTGCCGATGCCGTGTCCGCTGCCCGCCCCGGTGCCCGCCGTGAGAATGTGGAGAATTATATCCGCCGGCTGCAGAAGCTGGAGGAGCTCACCGGTTCTTATCCCGGCGTAGACAAGGCTTACGCCATCCAGGCAGGCCGCGAGGTCCGTATTATGGTCAAGCCCGAGGAAGTTACCGAGGACAACATGATCCTCCTGGCCCGGGATATCGCCAAAAAGCTGGAAGCCGAGCTGGAATACCCCGGACAGATCAAGGTCAATGTCATCCGGGAGACCAAGGCTGTGGAATACGCAAAATAAAACTGACACCCCAAGGAAGTTCCTTGGGGTGTTTTTTTCAGAATTTTTCCATAATTACTGCTGTGCCCCGGGACAACCGTTCTTCACCGATGCCGGCTCTAAGCAAAAGGGGACGCTCCGTTTCACTGCCGTGGGGAACCGCCCAGGCTCCCGCATCGGTACCCGGTGCCACCAGGCCCTTGAATTTTTCCAGGTTCACCAGGGCACTTTCCAAAATTGGCACCACCGCCCGGTCGGGGAATCTGCCCTCCCCCACCAAATTGCCAATGGTGGACAGGGTGGGTACCCACACCGTGCCGTTTTCCTCCATAGCTGCCAATGCACCGTCGTGGAGATACGCACCGTGTTCCACAGAATCCACACCTGCTGCCGCTGCGGCTTCCACTGTATCGCCGCCATTGGCATGGGCCATCACCGCCATGCCCTCTTCGTGGGCGACGTGGATCAGCTCTTTTATTTCTCCGGGATCCAGTCCCGGCTCTGTCAGCACGCCAAATTGGTTGAAATCCATAAGGCCGGAGATCATAATTTTAATAAAGTCCGCACCCTGCCGTTTCTGCTCTGTCACCAGTGCGGCATATTCTTTTACATTCCCAAATGCTGTGCCGATGAAGGCACCGTAATGACCCGCCTTGCACAAAGGAGACAGGGGCGTGCGGTAGGTAATGCCATACCCGGGAGCCAGCTTTCTTGCCAGAGCACTTGCTCCCAGCCTGTCGCCACCGTCCCGGAGGTATGTATAACCCTTCTGCTGCCAAATTTTCAGCATATTCCCCACAAACGCTTCGTTGGGTGCAGGCACATGCTGTGCCATGGCGTCTTTCCAGTATCCGCCGCTTAAGACCATATGCATATGACAATCCGCTTTCATTTCCTCACTCCCTTTTTGTCAGTATAGCAGACCCGCCGGAAATTGTAAACATTTTACTACGGCTCTTGCGTGGGTGTTTGGAATGTGATAAACTGAAAGGTAATTTAGAAATAGTTTCGCTCCCGCAGCACCTTATCGAAGGAGGAATGATACATAATGATAAAACAAATCGCCCGGTCCCTCCGGGAATTTACCTTAGCCGCCATACTCAGTCCCCTGTGTATGATCGGTGAGGTATATATGGAAGTTCGGATCCCCGGCATCATCGCCAAGATCGTGGACTTTGGCATCACCCCTGGCGATATGTCCGTGGTAACGCAGCAGGGCCTGATGCTTGTTCTGTGTGCCCTGTGCAGCCTTTGCTTCGGTGTGCTCTCTGCAGTATTTGCGGCATACGCTGCCACCGGCTTCTCCCGAAATCTGCGGCATGATATGTTCTACAAGGTGCAGACCTTCGACTTCCATAACATCGATAAATTCTCCACTTCTTCTATCGTCACCCGTCTGACCACAGATGTGGCCAACCTGCAGATGACCTTCCAAATGCTCATCCGCATGGCTGTCCGCTGCCCCATGATGATCATCCTGGCCAGCATCAATGTGTATCAAATCAGCCCCAAGCTGTGCCTGGTGTATATGATCGTGCTGCCGTTGCTGGCAATAGGTTTGTTTATCCTCATCAAGCTGGTGCATCCCATCTTCGCCCGGGTGTTCAAAACCTACGACCGGCTTAACAATGTGGTACAGGAAAATCTCCACGGCATGCGTGTTGTCAAATCCTTCGTCCGGGAGGATAAGGAGTCCGAAAAATTCACCGACATTTCCGGCAAGATCTACAACGATTTCATCAAGGCTGAGAAGATCCTCACCTTC
>JAZNZG010000007.1:0-3483 GCA_045594825.1 Faecousia sp.
GAATGAGGCACTTTTGATACAGATCCGCCGTACAGTAGGTATGGTATTTCAGAATCCGGACAACCAGATCGTTGCCAACGTGGTGGAGGACGACGTGGCCTTCGCCCCGGAGAATCTGGGTGTGCCGCCCCAGGAGATCCGCCGCAGGGTGGATGACGCTCTGCAGGCTGTGGGCATGTATGAATACCGCCTCCACGCCCCCCATCTTCTGTCCGGCGGACAGAAGCAGCGGGTGGCCATTGCCGGTGTCATCGCCATGCAGACCAAATGCATCGTCCTGGATGAGCCTACGGCAATGCTGGACCCCAAGGGGCGGCGTGAGGTGGTAGATACCATCAGTCGTCTGAACAAAGAGAAGAAGATCACCGTTGTTCTGATTACCCACCACATGGATGAGGCAGCCAAGGCTGACCGTGTTGTGGTCCTGCATAAGGGCAAGGTGGCTTTGGACGGAACACCCGGCGAAGTTTTCTCCCAGGTGGAAAAACTCCACAGCATCGGTCTTGCGGCCCCGGACACAGTGGAGCTGTGTTGGGAGCTGAACAATAACGGCTTCAACCTGCCGTTGGAGCGGTTGAGTACAGAAGAATGTGTGCAGGCACTTTATGATGCAGTAAAGGCCTGACCCACTGGAGGAATATATCGTGGCACCTATTTTACAGGTACAGAATTTACAACATATATACAGTACCGGGACACCTTTCGAGCATGTGGCACTGAAGGATGTATCTTTCAGTGTGGAACGGGGCGAGTTTATCGGTGTGATCGGCCATACCGGCTCCGGTAAGTCCACGCTGATGCAGCACCTCAACGGCCTGCTGAAGCCAACCTCCGGCTCTGTTCTGCTGGATGGTCAGGACATATGGTCAGACAAGAAGCTGACACGACAGAGCCGATTCCGTGTGGGTTTGGTATTCCAGTACCCGGAGTATCAATTTTTTGTGGAAACGGTTTATAAGGACATCGCCTACGGCCCCGGAAACATGGGCCTTTCCAAGGACGAGATCGACCGCCGTGTCCGTGAAGCAGCTGGCTTTGTTGGTATTACCGATGAGCAGCTGCAGGCGTCTCCCTTTGACTTGTCCGGCGGACAGAAACGTCGTGTAGCCATCGCCGGCGTGATCGCCATGGAGCCGGAAGTGCTGATTTTGGATGAGCCCACCGCAGGCCTTGATCCCGAGGGAAGAGAGGACATCCTGCAGAATATCGACAGCTACCGCAAGGCCAAGAATGCCACCATCATGATGGTCAGCCATTCCATGAGCGATGTGGCACGGCTGGCTCAGCGGCTGCTTGTGATGTGCGATGCCAGCCTTGTCATGGACGGAACGCCTTACGAAGTGTTCTCCCATTCCCAGGAGCTGCTGGACATGGGACTGGATATTCCCGAAATCACCCGTGTGTTTTTGAAACTGCGGCAGATGGGTTTGGATGTGGATCAGGTCTACACCATGGAACAGGCTGTCCGTGAGATCAAACGGCTGAAGGGAGGTATTGCCCATGCTTAAGGACATTACCCTCGGTCAGTATTTCCCGGGCAATTCTCCCATCCACCGCCTGGACCCTCGCACCAAGCTGATCATGCTGGTGGTGTACATCGTATCGCTGTTCACCGCACAAAACTGGATATCCTACGGTCTTAATCTGCTTTTCCTTGTAATGGTGATCGCTGTATCCACCATTCCCGTAAAATCCATTGTCCGGGGCATGAAGCCTCTGGTGTTCATCCTGATCTTTACCGGTATTCTGAATCTTTTTTTCACTGCCGGTAAAACGGTTTGGGTGCAGTTTTTGGGTATTACCATTACCAAAGAAGGCGTTGTTCGGGCAGTGTTTATGGTGGTCCGTATCCTGATGCTGATCTCCGGCACCTTCCTGCTGACCTATACCACTTCTCCCATTGCCTTGACAGACGGTCTTGAGTCCCTCCTCAGCCCACTGAAAAAGCTGCGTCTGCCGGTCCATGAGCTTTCCATGATGATGTGTATTGCTCTTCGTTTTATCCCCACTTTGATCGAGGAGACCGACAAGATTATGTCTGCACAGAAAGCAAGAGGTGCGGATTTTGAGTCCGGTAATCTGATGCAACGTGTCAAGGCCTTGGTGCCGATCCTTGTACCTCTGTTCATCAGTGCCTTCCGCCGTGCCGACGAACTGGCAACGGCTATGGAATGCCGCTGCTACCAGGGCGGAGACGGCCGTACCAAGATGAAGATCCTTCGCTACAAGCTGATGGATATGAAGGCATTTGGCATAGGCGTGCTGCTGCTTGTGGCTGTGTTTACGCTGAAGCATTTTGGCCTGTGAGGTGGCTATGCGTAATATTGCTCTGTTTTTGACTTATGAGGGAACAGCTTACCATGGCTGGCAGATCCAGAAGAATCTGGCCACAGTACAGCAGACCCTTGAAAAAGCAATTCTCATGCTTACCGGTGCCTACAGCCATGTAACCGGCTGCGGCCGTACCGATGCCGGTGTCCATGCAAGATGCTATGTAGCCAATTTCCGCACCGCGTCTACCATTCCGGTGGAACGGCTGCCCTATGCCTTAAACACCCACCTTCCGGTGGACATTGTGGTGACCAAGGCTTTCGAGGTCCATGAAGGCTTCAACGCCATCGGTTCCTGCTCCCGGAAGGAGTATACCTATACCATTTACAATTCCCGCGTCCGTGATCCCTTCTATGTGAACAGGGCGTGGTTTTATCCCAAACACCTGGATGAGAAGATCATGCAGAAAGCTGCCGACCAGTTTGTGGGCACCCATGATTTTGCTGCCGTCCGGAGTGTGGGAACAGATGTAAAATCAACCGTGCGAACTGTATATTATTTCAATGTGGAGCGTCACGGAAACATTATCGAACTAAAGGTTTGTGCCAACGGTTTTTTATACAACATGGCCCGTGCCATGGCCGGAACAGTGGTTTATGCCGCTGAAGGAAAGATCCGGCCGGAAGAAATCGGTAAAATTCTGGACTCCGGCAACAGAACGGCTGCCGGTCCCACCGTTCCCGCAGGCGGTTTGTATATGACCCACCTGTGGTATGACGACGGTGTGGAAAAATTTGAATGTCCGGACATGGCATAAATCCCCGGCGGCAATTCTTGCCGCAAACAATTTCCCTCGCAAAGGTAGTGAATAATTATGCAACCTAAAATGTGTACCAAATGCAAAAAGAATATTGCCGTCGTTTTTATTACCAAGGTAGAAAACGGCGTTACAATGAATGAGGGCTACTGCCTTAAGTGTGCCCGAAGCCTGGGTATTCCCCAAATCGATGCGGCTGTAAAGCAAATGGGCTTTTCCGAGGAGGACCTGGATAACCTCACCGACGAGATGAGCAATATGTTCGGCCAGCTGGACGGCAGTGAAGCAGATGAGGATGATATGGACAGCCAGACTGCCACATTCCCGCTGCTGAATCAGCTCTTTGGCTCCTCCGGCCCCGGCAATAATATGCCTGCCAAGAAAGAAGAGCCTCC
>JAZNZG010000008.1:0-1600 GCA_045594825.1 Faecousia sp.
TAACTGAAAGCGAGGTAGCCAATGATGATTGAACCCACCATCTCAATGAAATGACCCTTGACTGTCTAAGTGATTAGTAGCACAGTCAAGGGTCATTTCATGTCCGCAGGGCGGACAGCCAATTACGCTTTAAACCTATGGGCATCGTTACGCATCATGATTGTGCCCGGTTTCGTTACTGCCTTCCGTTGCGGAGGGTTTATTTTTGTCCGCAGGGCGGACAGCCGATTACGCACGATGGCTTTCCTTATTTGTTGCCCGATTATTTTTGCCCGGTATCGTTACCGCCTTCCACAAGGAGGGTTTATTTTTTTGTCTTTTTGTGGTATGATCGTAAAAAAAATCCGCGGAGGTCGCTATGGAAAAGGATATTTTGCTGCTGGGAAAAGTCATTCACTGGGATCGCTCCCCTGTTCTCATGGACTATCTGCCCGACGAAAACTGGCGTGAAGTCTGGGATCCCAAGCTGGGCCACTGGGAATACAAAGACGGCTGTCTCATCGGCAGCGAGCCGGGAAATTTCGGCGGTATTCTGCTGAGCAAGGCTATTTACAAAGACAATGTAATGATGAAGTTTACCGTGTCCACCGTTCTCCCCGCCACACGGGATCTCAACGCCGTGTTCTGCACCACCTGGGATGAAGATGTAAACTATCTGAAAAAGAGCTATGTGGTGGGTCTCAACGGCTGGTACGAAAACAAAAGCGGCATCGAACGCTTCCCGGAACAGGAGCTGCGGAGCCTCACCTCCCTGTACCGGTATGAGCCGGGTACTGAGGTGGAGATCCTCACCGGTGCCATCGACGGCCACTGTTTCCTTTTTGCCGATGGTGTCCTGGTACAGGAGCTTATCGACGGTGATCCCATCAAGGGCGGACATGTGGGCTTCTCCCCCTACTCCACCGCTTTGAAGATCCGCAATATTCAGGTGCGGCAGATCTGCTGGGAGCCCAGAGAACAGGTTTACACCCCGGAGTTTTAATCATAACTACCGGCACAGCCGGTGTATTGCTTCAGACAAAATAGCAGGGAGCCACATTGGCCCCCTGCAGTTTTAATATAATGGAATTACTCAGAGAAAGTGTATTTCATGAAATTGCCGTTGCCGTCGCCAGTCATAATGACAGTATCACCATTGGTATTTTTTAAAATATCAATGATGGGAAATCTGCCATTCTCTTTGACATATGCTTCGGGGCTTTCTGCTTCAACCTCAATCAGTTCTTTTTTCGCATGCTGTTCGCCGCCGCAAGCGTTGATATCTTCAATAAAAACTTCGTACTCGTTCATGGTAAAATCTCCTTGTATTTTATGGTGTAGATATTCAATTGCACGCCTACGCATCTCAAACTGTTGAAATGCAGATAACATACCATCTTTCTCTGTGAAACAAAAACCCTCATAGTTAGTATAATCAAATTTACTAAAAGAATTATACTTTGATAACAGCAGAAAAGCAAGCATTATGTAAGTGTATTCAAATTTGGCTGCAGCATAAAAAATAACCAAGACCATTCGGTCTTGGTTGGAGCTGCTAGCAGATTTGTTTGCATCTTGCTTCGCAAGATAATGGTTTCGCTCCGTCGAGCCGTCGCGAGCA
>JAZNZG010000009.1:0-3582 GCA_045594825.1 Faecousia sp.
AAGATCCTGTCCGGTGCGGTGGAAAACGCACAGAAGAGCGTGGAAAGCCGCCACTTCAAGGCCAGAAAAAATGTTTTGGAATACGATAATGTGATGAACACCCAGCGTGAGGTGATCTATGCCCAGCGGCAGAAGGTCCTCCGGGGTGAAGATCTGCGGGAGAACATGCTGTCCTTCCTGCGGGGCGTTATTGAATCCACGGTTTCCGATGCACTCAGCCACACCGGCGGCATAGCCGACGGCGACAGCATCCGTATGGTGCTTGCCAAGCTCCAGGGTGTATACTTCCCCAGAGGTGCCTACCAGTCCACCGGGGAAACGGTAGCTGCCCAGCAGCTGACGGAAGAGCTGTACACACTGGCTCTTAAGACCTATGAAGCCAGAGAAGCTGCATTCACTCCCACCGTTATGCGTGAGGTGGAGCGGGTGGTCATGCTCCGGGTGGTGGACGAATATTGGATGGACAACATCGATGCCATGGACGACCTGAAACAGGGCATCGGTCTGCGGGCCTACGGCCAGCACGATCCGGTGGTAGCCTACAAGGAAGAGGGCTACGAAATGTTCCAGGCTATGATCAACGCCATCCGAGAGGAGACCATCCGCCGGCTGTTCCTGGTACAGGTGAAGCAGGAAGTGCGGCGTGAAAAGGTGGCCAAGGAAACCTCTGCCTCCGGTGCTCCCGACAAGGCCGTGAAAAAGCAGCCTGTCCGGAACAAGGAAACCAAAGTCGGTCCCAACGACCCCTGTCCCTGCGGCAGCGGAAAGAAATATAAAAAATGCTGTATGCAAAAGGATAAAGCAAACGGCATGGAGTAATTATGTCTGTTACAACAGTAAAGAAAGACAATTTGGAATATCTCACCGCGGAGGGTATTGGTGTGCCCCATTGCTTCACCACCCGGTTTGGGGGTGTAAGCACCGGGCATCTGTCATCCATGAACATCGGCATCCACCGGGGGGATGACCCCCGGAATGTGGAAGAAAATTACCGCATTGTGGCAAATGCCCTGGGCTTTTCCATGGATAAACTGGTGGCTACACGGCAGACCCATTCCGACATCGTGCTGCATGTGGGAAAAGGGTACTGGGGCAACTGCCTTGCCGATACCGCCCAAGAAAGCGACGCCATCATTACCAACGAGCCGGGTACAGCCCTTGTGGTCTATACCGCTGACTGCACACCCATTCTTTTATGGGATCCGGTCACCGGTGCCGTTGGTGCTGCCCATGCAGGCTGGCGGGGAACTGCCGCCGATATTGCAGGAAAAACGGTACGGGCTATGGAACAAGCCTTTGGCTGTGACCCCAAAAACATCCGGGCCGCCATCGGCCCCCACATTGGGCCTTGCTGTTTTGAGACCCACGGCGATGTGCCCCAGGCCATGCTGGAGGCCCTGGGGGAAGGTGCAAAAGATTGTATCCGTCCCGCCGGCGAAAAATATTATGTTAACCTAAAAGAGCTGAATGCCCGGTTTTTACGCAAAGCCGGCGTGCAGCATATCGAAATTTCCACAGACTGCACCTGCTGCCGGCCGGACCGCTTTTGGTCCCACCGGTACACCGGCGGTCTGCGGGGCTCCCAGGGAGCCATTATTGTATGTAAGGAGGTGGGTAAATGAAGCGTTTGATCTGTTTGCTTTTGTGCTGCTGTTTGCTGATTGGTCTGCTTTGCGGCTGCAATTCCCCGGACGAGCCCTATGTGCCCACCGGTGACGGTCTGACATGGGACGAAAACGACCCCCATGCCGTCGAAACAAAGCCTGCCGACGCGGTGGTCCAGGAGCTGACGCTGATCTATTATCCCGATGTGACCCTGAATCCTCTGCGTTGCACCGACTACACCAACAAGGCTCTCCTGTCGCTGCTGTACCAGGGCCTGTTCACTGTGGATCGGAACTATAATGTGGAGCCTATGCTTTGCAGCCGGTATTCCATGTCCGAGAGCATGCGTACCTATACCTTCTACCTGGACGAAAACGCCACTTTCTCTGACGGTGAGCCTGTCACCCCGGAAGATGTGGTGGCGACTCTGAAATACGCCAAAAGTAACGGCGTTTACCGCAGCCGTTTTTCCAAAGTCACCGATATTTATGTAGGCGAGGACGGCGGCGTGGTGATCAAGGTGAACACCGCTTATGAAAATCTCCCCCTGCTGTTGGATGTGCCCATTTTGAAGGAGGAAGAGCTGGAGCTGGATATTCCTTTGGGCACCGGTCCTTACATGTTTACAAACTACGGCGTCGGCACACAGCTGATGCGGCAGCCCAACTGGTGGTGCCAAGCCCCGGATATGATCATCACCGCTCCCATCATCCGTTTGGTGGAAGCAGAGTCCGTCAATCAGATCCGTGACGAATTCCAGTTCGGCGAGCTGGATCTGGTACAGGCCGATACCGGCTCCGACCGCTATGCCGACTATCTGTGCGACTATGAGCTGTGGGACAGCGACAACGGCATCTTCCTGTATCTGGCCTTTAACCAGGAGAGCGACTACTTTGACGACGCAAGCACCCGGGCTATCGTGACCTATGGCATCAACCGGGATATGCTTGTCAGCGAATACTACAAAGGCTTTGCCCGCAGTGCCTCCCTGCCGGCATCTCCCAGCAGCCCTTATTACAATACGAGCCTGGCCGCCCGGTATGAGTATGACGCCGTTGCCTTTGCAGCCGGTGTCCAGAATGTCAGCCTGGCAGGCAAGGAGCTTGTGATGATCGTCAACGGCAAAGACAGCCACCGCCAGCGTGTAGCGGAGGCCATTAAGGATATGTTTGCCGCAGGCGGTGTAAATGTGGAGATCAAAACATATTCCGGCAGCAACTATACCTATGCCCTGAATAATTTGGACTATGACATGTACCTGGGTCAGACCATTCTCTCTCCCAATATGGATCTGTCCCATTTCTTCTCCTCCTCCGGCAATTTGAACTATGGCGGAATTGATGACATCACCCTATACACCCTGTGCCAGCAGGCACTGGAAAACCACGGCAACTATTACACCCTGCATCAGACCGTAATGGAACAAGGTGTGATCTGCCCCATTTTGGTCCGCAGCTATGCCATTTACGCCACCCGTGGTCTTTTGACTGATCTGACCCCCGCCCGGGATAATGTGTTCTACTACTCCATCGGAAAAACCATGGAGGAAGCATTCATCCGGGAATAAACAGATACAGGAGGATTCCTTATGAAACTGAACTACAAGCGTACGATCCTGGTAGGCTTTGCCTTTTTTCTCATCAGTGCCTTTTGGCAGGCTTATGATGCCACCATCGCTTTGACCCTTACCAACAAATTCGGTATGAGCCAAACCTGGTCCGGCGTTATTATGGCTCTGGACAATATTTTGGCACTGTTTCTGCTGCCCCTGTTCGGCACCCTCTCCGACAAGCACAACGGCCGCAGCGGCCGGCGCACCCCCTTTATCCGCCTGGGCACCGTGGTGGCTGCTGCCGCCCTCATCGCTCTGAGCTTTGTGGATAATATGCAGCTAAACGCTATTTCTGACATCCGCACCGTGGACGATCCTGCTGCTTTGGAGATCATCTACGATACCCAGGCGCAATCCCAGCTGCA
>JAZNZG010000010.1:0-2370 GCA_045594825.1 Faecousia sp.
AGGGAAAAGCGGTACCGGCACCGGGCAGTGACATTACCCAAAATATCCCCCTGCCGGGTCAGCTCCTCCAGGCCCACGGGATACACACCGGTGGTCCCCGGCACCGCCCCGGTGTAGTCGATGAACAGGTCATCCTCCCACAGGGGGAAGGCCTGCAGCCACTGCCGCACTTTTTCTAAATCTTCCATATTTCACCTCATTTTCCACCCCTGCATCCACCAAGGCCCCCTTGTGTAAAGGGGGCTGTCACCGCCAATGGCGGTGACTGGGGGATTGTCAACCCCTCCGACCTCGCGTTCGCTCGGCCACCTCCCCTTACGCAGGGGAGGCTTTGGGTGCTATTTTCTGCCGGCCTCAACATGGCACACCGTGCCGCCCCAAAAGGACACCCGGGTGTATGCCACCTCCGACAGGCCGGGCACCTGTACGGGGATAAAGGACTTCCAGTCCACCTCCTCCGGGCCCACACCGTCATAGATGCGGTCGCCGGCAAAGACCCGCTGGCAGGAGCCGGGCATGATCAGCAGGAATCTGCGTTCCATGCGTTTGCCCAGCACATCGTTTACTTCCACATCCTCGTAGACATAGTAGCAGCCCTCCACCACCAGCCGCTGGAGCTTACCGTTGCCCATGCGGTAGACGGTGACGGTCCTGTCACAGAGGGTGTAATCCAAAGGACACGCCATGCAGCACCTCCTTACTTACCCCGGTAAATATCCAGGTAAATGCACGCCCGGTCGTACAGATCCCTGTTGAGCTTTTCAAGGCGGTTGTACTGCACCGACACATCCCCCACCGAGCTGGAGTGAACGCTGCCGATGCGGCTGTGCCGGTAGACTGCCTCCGCCATGGCACAAATGGCCATGGCTCTGGAATCATCGCCCCCCACCACGCGGTACACACCGCTTAGGTAGTTCAGCTCAGCACCGGCACGGGCAGCACAGCGGGCAAAGCAATTCTCCGGGATCTCGTCCCCCAGGTAGGTATTCACATAAAAGTCGTAAGTAACCATTTTATGCTCCGATCTGGATGTCCTTCAGCACGCCGGCCTTCAGGGTATTTTTCAGAGCCACGCCTGCCACCAGCTCCACCTCGCCGGTCTTGACGGCACCGGGAGCGTTCAGATCGGGCATATAGCTGACGATGACACCGTCGCCCATGGGGCTGATGCCGTGGAAGCCGTCCAGGCCCAGGGAAACGGCGTAGATAGCGGTCTTGCCGTTTTCGGTTTCGATGACATCCCGGGTATTCTCGCCGTCGAAGAACTGGCCCATATCCATCAGGGGGATACCGGCATAAGTTTCCACGGTGCGGCCGAAGTCGTCCTGGCTGCGTTCGTAGTAGCCGGCACGGCGGGCGATGGCACGGAGCTTCACCAGCATGGTACGGTTCATCAGCAGCATGCTGGGAGTACCGTCCAAAACGCTCAGGAAGCTGCCCATCTCATCCAGGAAGGCGTTGTAGTTGTCGTCCAGCTCCTGGGAGGAGGACAGGGACACGGTGCTGGTGACCTCATTGGCGGTGCCGGACAGCAGCTTCTTCAGACCGTCGAAGTTGCCGTTATCGGTGTCACCGTTGATGACCAGGTCGTGGAAGTAGTTGGCGGTAGCCTTGATCTTCTGTTCCGCCTGGAAGGCCAGCTCATCGGCAGCACCGGCGGTGTTCTGCAGAACGCGGTCCACCTGGAAGGAGCCGCCCATGATCACAGCAGAGGTGGTCTTCTTTTCCTTCTTGGCCTCGCCGGGGGTGTACTCACTGCCCACGGTCCGCACCGCGGCGGTGGAGGGGGACTTGAGCTGAATGTAACCGTAGGTCAGGGTAGAGCCGCCGGTACCGGGGCTGATGACATTGTCAAACACCATATTGTCCAGCAGAAGGGAGCTTCTGCGGAACATATCCACCACCTGCTGATCTACCTTGTCGGCCATGCCGACCTTTGCGTCCAGTAAAGTAATTGCCATAATTATTTCTCCTTTTCTTGTTGCTTAAATCATTTTCTTTCAAATTTTTCTCTCAGGGCACCGGCCAGACTTTCCGGCTCAGCCGGAGCCGCGGCAGCCGTACCGGTGCCTGCAGCGTACAGGGGCGGCTGCTCCGTCCGGAACAGGTAGCCGCACTCCTTTTTCACTTCCTCCAGAGCCAGCTTCAAAGCATCCTCCGGCTGCTGGCGGAGCATTTCCACATCCAGCAGAGCGGTGATGGCCTTACGGTTTCTGCCGCCGGCATCAACGATGGCCCGGTCCAGGCGGTTTTCAAACTGCACCTGAGCCATAGCCTGTTCATGCTCCTGCACTGCCCGGTTGAATTGCTCCTCCCAGTCCTTAGCCTGCTGCCGGGCGGTCTGGATGTCCCTGCCGTTTTCCTCCATGA
>JAZNZG010000011.1:0-2816 GCA_045594825.1 Faecousia sp.
GGAGAATGGTGTTCTCACCGGTAAGGGCTTCAGCTACGGCGGCTCCCTGATCCGTCCCGAGGCAACCGGCTACGGTGCAGTATACTACCTGCAGGAAGTTCTGGCACATGAGAACGATACCATCGAGGGCAAGCGTATTGCTATTTCCGGCTACGGTAATGTTGGCTGGGGCATCATGAAGAAGGCAGCCGAGCTGGGTGCAAAGGTTACCTACTTTGCAGGTCCCGACGGTTACATCCACGATCCCGACGGTGTTACCGGCGAGAAGCTGGACTACATCCTGGAGATGCGTGCAAAGGATCCCATGCACTGCAAGCCCTATGCTGACAAGTACGGTGTTGAGTTTGTTCCCGGTGAGAAGTGCTGGGGCGTTAAGGATGTTGACATCTACATGCCCGCCGCAACGCAGAACGATGTCCGTATGGACTCTGCTGAGAAGATCGTTGCATCCGGCGTCAAGTACTACATCGAAGTTGCCAACATGCCCACCACCAATGAGGCACTGGACCTGCTCCGCAAGCAGCCTCATATGATCGTTGCTCCTTCCAAGGCAGTTAATGCCGGCGGCGTTGCTGTTTCCGGTCTGGAAATGAGCCAGAACTCCGAGCGTCTGGTATGGACCGCAGAAGAAGTGGACGAGAAGCTGAAGGGCATCATGAAGGTCATCCATGCAATGTCCGTTGAGGCAGCAGAAGAGTACGGCCTGGGCTACGATCTGGTTGCCGGTGCAAATCTGGCTGGCTTCAAGAAGGTCGCAACTGCTATGATGGAGCAGGGCACTTTCTAATCCCGTTAATACTTATCCGGCCGGACCACATGGTCCGGCCGGACTTTTTGGTTAAAGAAAGCCGCCGGTTGGGCGGCTTTTATTCAGCATTTTTTCAGCAGACGGATATAGAATTCAACGGAACGGGCAATGGCGTCCACACGGATCCGCTCGTTATTGCCGTGGACGGTCTTGCGTTCTTCGCTGGTCATATCCATGGAAGAGAACCGGTACACATGGTCAGAGATCCGTCCGTAATGCCGGGAATCGGAGCATTGAACCATCAGATAGGGTGTAACGATACAGCCTTTCCAGGTTTCTGCTACGGCAGATACTACTTTATCCCAACTTTCGCAGCCGGTCTGGGAGATGGAACTGGGCTCGTGGCATTCCAAAACTGTGATCTCAACGGAATTGTCATTAACAGTTTTCTTCAGATATTCGGTGGCACCGGCAACGGTGTCGGCAGGATTCAGACGCATGTTGGAGACAAGACTTGCCTCGGTAGGCAGAACATTTCGTGCATTACTGCCCTCTGCCTGGGTGAAGGCGGTGGTGGTACGCACCAGTGCATTCATGTCACCGCCGCTCATGCGACAGATCAGGTCCAGTACCGGACGGAAGCACCACAGATTGGCAAAAATCAGCTTGTACAGGAAAGTTGAATGGCGTGCCAGGGTATCGAACATCTCAGCAACAGGCTTGGTAATGTGCATTTTGAAGGGATGGTCAATGATCTTGCGGCAGGCTGCTGCCAAAGTGGGGATGGGGGACTTCACCGGAGGAGCAGATGCATGACCGCCGCTGGACTGTACACGGTATTTGGCATTGATCATGCCCTTTTCCGCAATACCGATCATGGCACAGGGTTCCTTGACACCGGGGAACACACCCTCCACAACGGCCCCGCCTTCATCCACCACCAGAGCGGGACGAATGCCCTTGCTTGCGAAATGATCCACGATATGCACAGCACCTTTGCCATTGATCTCTTCACCGCCTGAGAAAGCAAAGCAGACATCATTTTCCGGCACAAAGCCTTGACCGATGAGATACTCTGCCGCAGACATGGCGGAATTGAGAGTGATCTTGGTGTCCAATGTACCCCGGCCCCACAAAACACCGTCTTCGATGACACCGGCAAAGGGGGGCTTTTCCCATTTTTCCTCGTCGGCAGGCACCACATCATAGTGAGACATCATAACAGAAGTCTTGCTGCCGTCCCTGCCGGGCCAGCGAAGCAGGATGCCACGGTCAGGAAAAAAAGTTTTTTCACATGCTTCCCAGGTCTTGGGAAACAGCTCTGGCAGCAGATCGCAGAATTTTTGGAACTCTGCATCATCTTCCAAAGCATGATCGTTGTAAGAAATGGTTTTGCACTGTACCATCTTTTGCAGGGAGGCCACAGCGGCATCCTTATCAAATTCCACAGTGCCGGAATCTGTCTGCGGCTGGGGTTTGGGATTGAAGGCCAATGCCCGCAGGATTATAACAATAAAAAACAGGACAACAAGGCCCAAAATGATCCAGCCAATCATTAAAGGACACCTCTTTTATACAGAATACGACCAACACCGATGGTGAACAGGGCAGACACAGGCACCATAATACCAACGGTTCCGGAATTGAGAGCAGGCACAAAGATAAACAGCACCAGCATAAGGATTACGGGAGCAACTGCCAGCTTCCAGTTCTTGGACACGAAAGCCACGCCCAGACCGCCAAACAGAGCCGGCAGGATCTGCTCGAAAGCAGGCTGCAGAACGGGAGCCTGGAGAATGGGGGTAAGGGGAGCGATTGCGATGACACCCAAGATGATAATGACAGTGGTGACAATACTGGAGGTGGCAATGGCGATGGTGGAGATGACCTCGCCTTCCTCGGAATTGGCACTGACCTCGTTTTGCTCCAAAGCACTCAGAGCACAGGGCAACTTCAGGTTGGAAATATTACCGGTGACAAAGCTCAGATAAGAACCGCCGGCACCCAGCATGGGCACATAAGTAATGGTTTCGATAATACCGACAGCCCAGTACATAGGCAATGTGGC
>JAZNZG010000012.1:0-8518 GCA_045594825.1 Faecousia sp.
GAGACCCATGTGGCAGACTCCCGTACCTGCTGCCTGCATCCTGCCTCTGCGACCCACCGGCAGATGACCGACGAGCAGCTGGAGGCCTGCGGTGTGGGAGCCGACCTGATCCGTTTCTCCTGCGGCCTTGAAAACGCGGAAGACCTCATCGCTGACCTGGCACAGGCCATCGAGAAAGCTTGATACCTTGAAAGGCACTGTCCCGGACAGTGCCTTTTTTCTGCAAACGGTTGCCACCGCTGGAAAAACATGATACAATAGGAAAAAATTTGGGAGGAGAAATCGTATGAAACGGGGAATCGCACTTTTGCTGACATTGGCTGTGAGCATACTTCTTTGTGCCTGCGGAGCTTCAGAGCAGCCTCCTGCGGATACGCCTGCCGTACAACAGGAAATCACGCAGCCGGCTCCCACCGATCCCACGGAAGCGGCCGCTGAGGAAACCGCTCCCATCCCGGAAGAAACTGCCCCACTCCAGACGGAGGAGACCAAAGCGGACATTACCGCCTTCTTCCCCGAAGATTGGGAAGGAAGATATATCTTGGTGGAAGAAGACAACGGAATTCTGGTCTGCTGCAAAAAGGCCTATGAATCTAACGGAGAGGGCCCGAGTATTCTCTTCTCTGTGTACCACATCACCGGCGATATGGTGCTGCCGGACTATATGGAACTGGGTATGTATGAAGGCTACCCGGTACACGCTGTAGTGCCTTGGGAAATTCCCAAACTCGCCACAGATGAAGTAAGTGCGGAATACACGGACATGATCTATGAAGTCGGCGATATTCTGGACGACATCCAGGAGTATCTGAACGGTGGCCTGGATCTGGACGATTACGGCATCAATACCCAGAGTATCAGCGGTGTCTACCGCCTGGACTCTGCGGAATGGACGGAAGACAGCAAGGCAGAACTGCTGTCCCCCATCAGCCAGCACAGCTTCATTTCCATTGACAATGTGGGCGGTCTGTACTTTTTCATTGATGGCGAGACTTCTGCCGGCATTGCAATGACCAAAGAGGACTTTATGGACGATGGCGAGCCCAACTGTCTGGTGATCTTGTCTGATGGCGTGGTTCATCCTGCCTACTGGCTGCAGGGTGTGCTCACCGTCCATGGCATGGAAGAATATACCGATATGGCCGGTAATGTTCGCTCTGACTGGATCTATGTTTGGGAGGATGAAAACTTCTGGACGGAGGAATCCCTCCGGGATGATATCGGCTAAACAACAGGAGGCAAACCTATGCAAATGAATTTTCCCCGGGATATGGTGGTCTATCAGATCTACCCCCGTTCTTTTTTGGATACCAACGGTGACGGCATCGGCGACCTGCCGGGTATCATTTCCAAGCTGGACTACCTGCAGGATCTGGGTGTGAATGCCCTGTGGCTTTCTCCCATCTACCCCAGCCCCGACGCAGACAACGGCTACGATATTTCCGACTATAAGGCCATCCACCCTCACTTCGGCACCATGGAGGACTTTGAATGTTTGGTGGCAGAGGGCAAAAAGCGGGGCATCCGCATCATTATGGACCTGGTCATCAACCATACTTCCGATGAACACGAATGGTTCCAAAAGGCCCTGGCCGGAGACCCCAAATACCAGGACTACTATATCATCCGTCCCGGCAAACACGGCAAGGTGCCCAATAACTGGGGCAACTTCTTCGGTGAGTGTCCCTGGACACCTTTCGGTGATACAGGGAAGTACTATTTGCACCTGTTTGCCAAAAAGCAGCCGGATCTGAACTGGAACAACCCTGCGGTGATGGAAGAGGTGGAGAGCATCCTCCGGTTTTGGCTGGACAAGGGCGTGGCTGGTTTTCGGTGCGATGCCATCAACATGATCTACAAGAACACCTACCGCAACGGCAGACCCCGCATCGGCATCACCGGCGTGGAGCATTTTATGAACACCGACGGCTTCCACGAGATTTTACGCCGCATACGGAAAATTTTGGACGAGTACGGTGCATTCTCCGTGGGCGAGACCTCCGGCGTGGACATTCCCGAAGTCAAGGCCATGACCGATCCGGAACGGAAAGAACTGGATATGGTATTCTCCTTCCAGCACATGGAATGCGACGAGATCTTCTGGAAGTGGTTTAAGAAGGACCTGCGGCCGGACAGGCTGATGAAGTGCCTTGTGAAGTGGCAGACCGGTATCGACTGGAATGCCCTGTATTTTGAAAACCACGATCAGCCCCGGTTTATCTCCCGGTTTAAGGATGCACAGAATCATCTGGACAAGGCATCCATGCTGATGGCGGGACTGCTGATGACCCTTCGGGGAACACCCTTTGTCTACCAGGGGCAGGAGATCGGCATGACAGGGGGCGACTTCGAGAGCATAGACGACATCCGTGATGTGGACAGCCTCAATGCGGAGGCTCTTGGCGTCAAGTGGGGCGTGCCTGCTGAAAAACGCTGGAACATGATCCGTACTGCCTCCCGGGACAATGCCCGAACCCCCATGCAGTGGACGGCCGGGGAGAACGCCGGCTTCACCACAGGCGATCCCTGGCTGAAGATCAACAGCAACCACAGCACCATCAATGTGGAAAAGGAACTGTCTGATCCCGACGGTGTCCACGCGTTTTGGAAATATATGATCCACAAGCGGAAGACCCATCCTGTCCTGCGGGAGGGTGCGTTCCGTCCTGTGCTGATGGATGAGACCGTTTTTGCCTTTGAACGGGTACTGGACGGACAGCGTCTTTTGGCCATGTGCAACATGAGCGACAAGACGGTATCCATGCCCTCGGTGCTGTATAAGTGGGATATGCCCATCTGCTGCAACTATGAGCCGCTGCTCCAGGGCATCCTGCAGCCTTATGAATTCCGACTGGTGGAGATGGACCCCAATTTCTACTTGATCAAATAAACAGAGCGTAGAGGGAAATTTTATGAAGAAGGGGAACCCCTGGGCATTACTGCCTATCGGCGTGTTTTTGTTGTTGTATTTGGGCCTGGGCCTGCTGTTTGAGTATGGCCTGCATATTGAAATGGGTTTTTATAAGGTACCCATTATCATCGCGTTTTTGGTGGCCATTTTGGTGGCCTGCCTGCAGAATCCTAAGGTGAATTTTCAAAACAAGCTGGAGCTGATGGGCCGGGGCGTTGGTGATAAAAACATCATTACCATGCTGCTGATCTTCCTGGTGGCCGGTGCCTTTGTAGGCGTGGTGGGCCGCAGCTCCGCACAAAGCGTGGCATATTTTATGCTTTCGCTGATCCCAGCCCGGTTTTCCGTGGTGGTGCTGTTTGTGGTGGCCTGCTTTGTGTCCCTGGCTATGGGAACTTCCGTAGGTACCATCACCCTCATCGCACCCATCGCGGTGGAGGTGGCACAGGTTACCGGCTATGAAGTGGCTCTGTGCGTGGGCGTAGTGGTAGGCGGAGCCATGTTCGGCGACAATTTGTCGTTCATTTCCGATACCACCATTGCCGCCTGTAACGGTCAGGGCTGTGCCATGGGTGATAAATTCCGGGGCAACTTCTTTATCGCACTACCTGCCGCTCTGGCAACCATGGTCGTTGTGCTTTTGCTGACAATGGGCCGCCAGACCACACCGGTGGACGGCAGCTACAACCTGCTGCAGATCGTACCTTACCTATTGGTGCTCATTGGCGGCGTGGCAGGTATCAATGTGTTTGTGGTGCTGCTGGTGGGTATTTTCTCCGGTGCGGTCATCATGCTGGCCACGGGACAGACGGCTGTCACCGACCTGCTTTACAGCATGGGAAACGGTGCCGCCGGCATGTTTGAAACATCTATGGTGGCAGTGCTGGTGGCGGCATTGTGTGCCCTCATCCGCAACTTCGGCGGCTTCGACGCACTGCTGCACTTTATCCGAAGCGTTTTCAAGGGCCGCCGTGGCGGTCAGCTGGGCATGGGCCTGCTGGTGGGCACGATGGATATTGCCACCGCCAACAACACCGTGGCCATCGTCATGGCAAATCCCATTGCAAAGGAAATGAGCCAGGAATACGGCATCAGCCCCAAACGCACCGCCTGCCTGCTGGATACCTTCTCCTGCATTTTCCAGGGCATCATCCCTTATGGTGCCCAAATGCTGGTGGCCATCTCCGCTGTGGCGGAAATGGGAACGCAGATCTCCGCGTTTTCTCTGATGCGGTACCTGTTCTACCCCTACTTTCTTTTGCTTACATCCCTCGTATCCATTTTCCTCATCAAGGAGAAAACAACGAAATAAGGTCAGGACACTGCTGCCGCGGTGTCCTTTTTCCTTGACAGAAACAGACAGGTATTTTATACTGAAAGTGTATGACAATACACAAATTTCAATTATAAGGATGTGTAACAGCGTATGGATTCCAAGTACGAAGCCTTATTTACCCCCTGGAAGATCGGCAATGTGGAGATCAAGAACCGCATCGTCATGTGTCCCATGGGCGGCACCAGCCTGTTTGGCTGGTTTGAACTGGGTGGCTGTCATTTTGACAAGGAGGCCGCCAAGCTGTTTTTGGAGCGTGCCCAAAACAATGTCGGCCTGATCATCCCCGGTATTGCACCCCTGCGTGATACCTTCTGGGGCAAGTGGCTGTGGCAGAACCCCAAGATGTTTGAAGAGCTGAAGGTGTTTATGGATGAGATCCATAAAACAGGAGCCAAGCTGTTCATCCAGCTCACCGCCGGTATGGGCAGAAGCTGGGCCATTACTGAGCTTGTGGGACCGCTGCATAAGAACAAGATCACCCGTGCAATCGTCAAGCCCATCATCGATACCAGCCATGAGCTGGCATCTCCCAGCCCCCAGCCTGCCCGTTGGGCTCCGGACATCATCTGCCCCGAAATGACGCTGGAGCAGATCCATGAGATCATCGAAGCCTTTGCCAAGACCGCCAAGCTGTGCAAGGACGCAGGCGTGGACGGTGTGGAAGTCCATGCAGTCCATGAAGGCTATCTGCTGGATCAGTTCAGCATCGAGTTCTTCAACAAGCGTACCGACGAATACGGCGGCAGCTTTGAAAACCGCTACCGCTTCGCAACGGAAGTGGTCCATGCCATCAAGGAAGCCTGCGGTGACGAATTCCCCGTATCCCTGCGTTACTCCGTGGAATCCAAGCTGAAGGGCTTTGCCCAGGGCATTGTCCCCGGTGAGGATGCCAAAGAGCTGGGCCGTAACATGGAAGAGTCCGAAAAGGCTGCCAAGTATCTGCAGGACGCCGGTTACGACATGCTCAACGCCGACAACGGTACATACGACAGTTGGTACTGGGCACATCCGCCTATGTATATGCCCCAGAACTGCAACCTGGAGGATGTATCCCACATCAAGCGGTTTGTGGACATCCCCGTGGTCTGTGCCGGCCGTATGGAGCCGGAGGTGGCTGCCCAGGCAGTAGCCGAGGGCAAGATCGACGCCATGGGCGTTGCCCGCCAGTTCCTGGCTGACCCCGAGTGGATCACCAAGCTCATCGAGGACCGCTTGGAGGACATCAAGCCCTGTATCTGCTGTCACAGCGGCTGCTTCAACTTCTCCTCCTCCAAGGGCCACTATAATACCCAGGATCTTACCGACACCATGGGCCTTGCCCGTTGTGCCATCAATGCCCAGACCATGCAGTCCAAAAAGCACTACATCAAGCCTGCCCGCCGTAAGAAGACCATCGCCGTGATCGGCGGCGGTATCGGAGGTATGGAGACCGCGTTGGTGTGTGCAAAGCGTGGCCACAATGTAACGCTGTACGAAAAGTCCGGCCAGCTGGGCGGTGTATTCATCGCTGCCGCAGCACCCTCTTTCAAGGAGAAGGACCGTGCCCTCATCGCATGGTACCGCCGGGAGATCAAAAAGTACCCCAATATCGAGATCAAGCTGAACTCTGAAGTGAAGGACATCAGCCAGGTGGAAGCCGACGAGATCGTGGTAGCCACCGGTGCCAAGGCCAATCGCATCCCCGTGCCCGGCATTGACAAGGGCATCCAGGCTGTGGATTTCCTGCTGGGCAAGGAGGAAGTAGGGGAGAACGTGGTCATCATCGGCGGTGGCCTTACCGGCTGTGAGATCGCCTATGAGCTGTACCTGCAGGGCAAAAAGCCTGCCATCGTGGAGATGCAGGACGACCTGATCACCACTCCCGGCGTGTGCCTTGCCAACACCAGCTATCTCCGTGACTTCTTCAACGCCAACGATGTCCCCGTCCATTTGGAGACCGGCGTGCAGGAGATCCTGGACGACGGCGTTATGGTCAAAGACAAGAACGGTACCCTGTACAAGATCGCTGCCGACAATGTGATCCTGTCCGTGGGCTACAAGCCCCAGCCTGTATTTGAAAAGGGCAGACATATCCACATCGTCGGTGATGCTTCCAAGGTAGGCAACCTCCGGACCGTCATTTGGCAGGCCTGGGATGTCGCCATGAAGCTCTGAGCGGCGAGCTATACCCATATAAGGAGATGTATTTATGTATTTAACCGATGAACAACAGGCCATTCTGAATGGCTCCAAAGGCGAGACCATGGCACGGGTCTGGAAGACCCTTGTCATGTACGGCGAGACCTTCGGTGCCGATAAGATGGTTCCCGTAACTTCCCAGTATAACCACCTGGTCACCTCCTTCGGCCTGAAGATGATGGGCCCCGTGTTTGATCTGATGCAGCAGCTCATTGATGCCGGTGCCGTATCTTCCCAGAAGTTTTCTGTTGACCCCCGTCCTTTGGATAAGAAGGTTCCCGCCAATCCCTTGCAGAAGCTGGTTTTCAACGCCTTTATGTACTCCAAGCAGGCTTCCTATGAGGAGCAGCTGAAGGCGTTGGGACTGATGGACGACGATGCCTTCTCCTGTGCCTGTTACCTGGATCAGATGGGCAACAAGCCCCAAAAGGGCGAGATCCTCAGCTGGGCAGAATCCTCTGCCGTTGTCTATGCCAACTCTGTCCTGGGTGCCCGCTGCAACCGCAACTCCGGCATCATGGACATTATGGGCTCCATCGCAGGCTATGTCCCCAATTTCGGCCTGCTTACCGATGAGGGCCGCATGGCCACCTGGATCGTAAAGGTCCAAACCACCAAAAAGCCCGAGGCACAGCTTTTAGGCTCTGCCATCGGCATGAAGGTCATGGAGGATGTTCCTTTTGTCACCGGTATGAACCAGTGGCTGGGTACCGAGCTGAACGATGAGAACTGTGCCTACTTAAAGGACTTCGGTGCAGCTACCGCCTCCAACGGTGCCGTGGGTCTGTACCACATCGAGAATCTGACCCCCGAAGCCAAGGAGCAGGGTGCTGCCCTGGTGGCCGAGGGTGCCAAGGTCTACATCATTGACGATGCCGAGCTGGAGCGTGTACAGAGAGAATATCCCGTCATGTGGAAGAATCCCGATGCCCAGCCTAAGCTGTGCTTCGTTGGCTGTCCCCATATGAGCCTGCAGCAGCTGCAGGCATGGACCGTTGCCGTGGAAGAGGGCCTGAAGGCCGCCGGAAACGCCAAGGTGCAGATCCCCACCGTTTTCACCACCGCTCCTGCGGTGCAGAAGGAATTTGACAAGACCGAGTATGCCGCCCGTCTAAAGGCCACCGGCGTGATCCTGTCCAACATCTGCCCGCTGATGTATATGAACAACCCCCTGTGCAAGTCCATGCCCGTTATCACTTCTTCCAACAAGCTGCGTACTTACACCACCGCCCGCTATTACACCGAGGCTGAGATCCTCTCCAAGATCACGAAAGGAGCGTAATGGATATGAAAGAATTTAAAGGCCGTATCGTTACTCCCGGCACCGTGACCGCTCCTGCTGTGGTTTCCCACGGCGGTCTGAATACTCTGGCATCCTTCCAGGGTGCCCTGCAGTTCGGCGACAAGAAGGCCACCTGTGGTGACCAGAACAATCCCGACCTGTACAACAAGGAAATGGCCGGCAAGGCCCTGTGCCTGCCTCAGACCATTGGCTCCACCACAGGCGGTCTGGTGCTGTACTGTGCCTGTGCCATGGGACGGCAGCCTGCCTGCATGCTGTTTAGCAAGCCCATCGATTCTTTGGCAGCCGCCGGCTCCATCGTAGCCTCCGTTTGGCTTCCCGAGGCAAAAATGCCTGTTGTGGATTGCCTGGGCGACGAATTTTTGGACTATGTCAAAGACGGCATGTCCATCACCGTCTGCGAAGACGGCACCGTCAAGGTCGACTGACATTCAAAAAGCCTCTCCTGCACGGGAGAGGCTTTTTTTATTGCAATTTATAAAAATCATGTTACAATGATATAAGAGATTTTGTGGTCAAAGGAAAGATATGAAATGAGCGATATTACCTTTCAGGATTTAGGCTTAAGCGACGCCATGCTGAAGGCCCTGGAGAAGAAGGGCTACGGCTGGCCTACCACCATTCAGCAGCTTGCCATTCCGGAATTTATGCAGTGGAAGGATGTCCTTGCCAAAGCACCCACCGGCACCGGCAAGACCTTTGCCTTCGGTATTCCCATGATCGAGCATGTGGATATAAATTGCCCTGATGTCCAGGGACTGATCCTTGCTCCCACCCGGGAGCTGGCCAT
>JAZNZG010000013.1:0-2081 GCA_045594825.1 Faecousia sp.
CCTTACCGGTGCCGCCGATGGCAGGGTTGCAGGGCATATTGCCCACGGCATCTAAGTTGATGGTAAAGAGGATGGTGCGGCATCCCAGTCGGGCGGCGGCAAGGGCGGCTTCGATGCCGGCATGACCCGCGCCAATGACGGCGATGTCACAGCTTCCTGCGTGGTAAGTCATAGAAATGCTCCTTTGTAGGGCGGGTTATTCTTCGGTGGCTTCCTTCTTTTCTTCCTTGGGGAGAACGAAGGGTTTACACACTACCTCGCACCGGTTGATGGGAGTGCCCAGGGCATGAAACTTTTCTTCATAGCCGGTCATGATGCCCACGATGCCGTTTTCGTGGAGGTTCCGGGTCAGATTCTTTACCTCCAGGCCGCAGAGGGCAAACTCCTCCAGGGAGTATTCAAACAGAGGTGCGTTATCGGTTTTGAAATGGAACTCACCGCCGGTGCGTACCACACGGCAGTATTTATCCAGGAAGCTCCGGTGGGTCAGACGGCGTTTGGCGTTCTTCTTCCGGGGCCAGGGGTCGGGGAAGTTGATGAACAGCCGGTCGATCTCCTCCGCGGCAAAAATCTCTTCTATGCCCGCTACATCCATATCGATGTAAAATACATTTTTAAGACCCATTTGGCTGGCCTTTTCCATAGCCACCACCATAGCCTCCCGGCAGCGTTCCACCGCGATCAGCAGCACATGGGGATTGGCCTGAGCGGTCTCGGCAGTAAACTTACCCTTGCCGCAGCCTACCTCCACCCACAAAGCCTGTGCGTCCGGCTTCAGGGAACGCCAGTTGCCCCGCAGGGCGGCAGGCTCCATGACCCGGTAGGCGGCACACCGCTCCAGCCGGGGCTCCAGATTCCGCATTTTTCTCATTCTCATACACAATTCCTCCGCAAAGGGAAATACCCCATATTTCTTCAGTTTATAATTATAGCAAAGAAACCCCCTGCCGTCAATTTGTACTTTCTGTCCTGTTTATTGTACCGTCCCTGTGGTATGCTCATTTTGCCGGGCAAATACTCAGACCCCACCCCCAAAACACTTGACAAGTACACGCTTGGGTACTAAAATAGCAGTATCCACTCACTGCGTACCCAGTTATGTACTAAGGGGTGAGCATCAACCCGGGTGTGGTCTGCCCCACATCCGCTGCCACGGAGGTATGAATATGGGCAATCTGTACGACAACATTCTGAAGCTGTGCACCGCACAGAACATCCGTCCCGGCCGCATGTGCGACGAGCTGGGTCTTTCCAGAGGACTGATGACGGACCTGAAGATGGGCCGCAAGAAGGGCGTCAACGCGGATACTGCCCAAAAGATCGCCGGTTATTTCGGCGTATCTGTGGGATACCTGTTGGGTCAGGAAGGGAGCGATAGCGTGCAGCCCGATATTTTGGACGAGGTGGATGTTGCCTTCTATGGCGACTTCAAGGAACTGGATGAAGAGCAAAAGGAGGCCGTCCGGGACATGGTGCGGATCATGCGTCAGCGGCGGGCGGCCAGGCAGGAGAAGTAGGTTGTGTTTGAGATTTCGGATTTTTACCATTTTTGCCGGGAGCACAGTGTGGAAGTGATCCCCTATGCCGGCTGCCCCCAGGCGGGTGCCACCATACGGGATGATTGCTTTTACGCCGTATTCCTGGACTTTACCAAGATACGCTCCACCCGGCTGCTGCGGGGTGTGTGCTGTCACGAGATGGGTCATGTGGCCACCGGTGCGTTGCACAAGGTGGACTCCCCCTATGAGCTGGCGGAGCGGAGCGAGTACCGTGCCAACCGATGGATGGCAGAGCGGTATCTGACCCCGGAGCTGTTCCGGGAGGCCATGACAGCGGGATATACCGAAGCATGGCAGCTGGCAGAGTATTTCGACCTGCCGGAGGCGGATGTCCGCAAGGCTTACACCTACTGGACAGACCGCCGGGGTATCGATCTTACCCAATAAAAAGCCTGCACAGGGTTTCCCCGTGCAGGTCTTTTTATTTGCACTAGCCAAAGGCTCCCTTTACACAAGGGAGGCTTTAGGTGCTTACCAGGTAGCCGTTTTCGTCAAATTGGTATGTTTCTCCGTCGATGGTAC
>JAZNZG010000014.1:0-3998 GCA_045594825.1 Faecousia sp.
TCCGACTTGTCACCTGCACCTCCATGCACTCCCGCAACCGCAGAGCAGGCATGCTCATCGGTCAGGGCGTGGAGCCCCAGGAGGCCATGCGTCAGGTGGGCGCGGTGGTGGAAGGCTACTATGCTGCCCGGTCCGCATGGGAGCTGTGCCAAAGGATGGGCGTGGAGATGCCCATTCTGCAGGCGGCCTACAGCGTACTGTATGAAAACGCCCCGGCAGGGGAGGCGGTGCATTCGCTGCTGGTAAGAGGCAAGCGCGCCGAACCGGAGGACGCCGGCTGGTTATAAAAAGAACAAAGCCCCCGGATCAAAAGATCCGGGGGCTTATTCCATGAATAAACGCCACTGCAAAAAGCCGTGGCGTGTAATTCGTTGCAGCAATTAAACAGCGCGCTCGACCTTGTTGGAACGGAGGCATCTGGTACATGCATACACATGGCACGGAGTACCGTTGACAATTGCCTTAACCCGCTTTACGTTGGGCTTCCAGGTACGATTGGAACGACGGTGGGAGTGGGAAACCTTAATACCAAAGGTAACGCCCTTACCGCAAAAATCACACTTCGCCATACACTGCACCTCCAATCCGCATGTTGGCTCACTAAAATCACGCCCTTCAATGGACGCTAAGATATGATAGCAGAGTTTAAATCAAAATGCAAGTCTTTTTTTGGAATTTTTTTTGTTTTTTGAAAATATTGTTGCTATTCCCGCTGATGGCCGTTATAATATTTTTGAAATACACCCCAATGAGGTGACAGATTATGTTTAATATGTACAGTGTACCTCTGCCGGAACTGGTGGAGGAGTTTCAGCTTGAGGTGGTTTACGCCGCCACAGATTACGAAAAAGTCAAACTGACGGTGGAGGATGTGGCCCGTCCCGGTCTGCAGCTTGCCGGATATTTCGACCATTTTGAGCCGATGCGTCTGCAGGTGATGGGCAACGCCGAGTACAGCTACCTGCAGAAAATGTGTCCCCAGGACCGCAACGGGATCTATGACCGGCTCTTCTCCTATAAATTCCCTGCACTGATCATCGCAAGAAATCTGCCGGCAGACCCCATTTGTCTGGAGATCGCCCAAAAGTATAATGTGACCGTGCTCCGCTGCAAGGAAGCCACCAGCACCCTGATCTCCGAGATCATCGCCTATCTGAAGACGGAGCTGGCACCCCGTATCACCCGTCACGGCGTTTTGGTGGAGGTCTACGGTGTGGGCTTGCTGCTCACCGGCGAAAGCGGCCTGGGCAAGAGCGAGGCTGCTGTGGAGCTGTTAAAGCGTGGCCACCGGCTCATCGCCGACGACGCGGTGGAGATCCGCAGGATCGCCTCCGGCGTTTTGATAGGCAAGGCACCCAAGCTGATCCGCAATTATGTGGAGCTGCGTGGCATCGGCATCGTCAATGTGGCAAAGCTGTTTGGTATGGGTGCTGTCAAGGATGAGAACGCCATCGACCTGGTGGTGGACATCGTCCCCTGGAACAACCAGGCCGCCTATGACCGTCTTGGTCTTGAGGACCAGTACGAGGAGATCCTGGATGTGAAGATCCCCAGAAACACCATCCCCATCACCCCCGGCCGTAACCTGGCGGTGATTTTGGAAGTGGCGGCCATGAACTGCCGTCAACGCAGGACCGGCTACAATCCCGCTCTGGAGTTCACCGAGCAGATGAACCAGCATATGAGCGAGAGCATCGCGTATCCGCTATGAAAGAGCTGACCATCGGAGCCAACGATGCCGGCCAGCGGCTGGATCGTTTTTTGAGCAAGGCGGTGCCGTTGCTTCCGGCGTCCCTGGCACAGAAATATATCCGCATCAAGCGGATCAAATTAAACGGAGCCCGGGCCGAGCGGGATACCCGGCTGAAGGCAGGGGATGTGCTTCAGCTGTATATCAACGACGAATTTTTTGACACGCCCCGGGAGGACAACGCCTATTTGACGGTGGCTGTTCCCAAGCTCCACATCGTTTACGAGGATGAAAACATCCTTTTGGCAGACAAGCGGCCCGGCCTTGCGGTCCACCCCCATGACGGGGCGGAGTACGGCCGCACCCTCATCGACCACATTCAGGCATACCTGTACCAAAAGCGGGAGTGGAGTCCCCGGGGAGAGAATTCCTTTGCCCCGGCACTGTGTAACCGCATCGACCGGAACACCGGCGGTATCGTCATCGCCGCGAAAAACGCGGAAGCTCTGCGGGTGCTGAATCAAAAGATCAAGGACCGGGAGATGGACAAGCGGTACCTTGCCGTGGTGGAGGGAACGCCCAAGCCGGCAAAGGGCAGCATGAAGGGGTATCTGTTCAAGGACGCCAGGAAAAACCGTGTTTTCGTCAGCGACAAGCCCCAGCCGGGAGCCAAGACCTGTCAGACCAATTATCAGGTGCTGGCAAGCCGGAACGGCCTTTCCCTGGTAGAATGTCAGCTGATCACCGTCAGGACCCATCAGATCCGTGCCCAGTTTGCCCATGCGGGCCATCCTCTTTTGGGCGACGGCAAGTACGGCAAGCTGAACAAGAACTTTGACCGCACCTATCAGGCACTGTACTCTTATCAGCTCACCTTTACCTTTACCACCGATGCCGGATGTCTGGAATATCTGGACGGCAAGACCTTCCGGGTGGACAGTGTGGATTTTGCGGAAGAATACTTCCCCGACACAAAAATAAAAGGCTGACTTCGGTCAGCCTTTTTATTATAATATTGTACCGGAGCCCACCACCATGTCACCGTCGTAAAGCACTACGGCCTGTCCCGGGGTGATGGCCCGCTGGGGCTGGTCAAAGACCACCCGGATGGTATCTCCCTGGGGATATACCGTTGCATCTGCCCCGGCATGGCGGGACCTTGCCTTTGCCTTGACACGCACAGGCTCTGTCAAAGCGGGAATGGAGATCCAGTTGCAGTTACCGGCCACCAGGGTATGGGTGAACAAAGCCTCATTGGGGCCTACGGTAACGGTGTTGCGTTCCATATCCTTGCCGCACACATACACCGGCATGCCCATGGCAAGATTCAGACCCTTCCGCTGTCCCAGGGTGTAGCATACCGCACCGCTGTGGCGGCCCACCACATTTCCCTGAAGGTCCAGGTAATCACCGGCAGGATAGCACTTGCCGGTATATTCTTTCATAAAGGATACATAGTCACCCCCGGGAACAAAGCAAATATCCTGGCTGTCCTTTTTCCGGGCGTTGACAAAGCCCTGTTCTTCCGCGATCTGCCGCACCTGCTCCTTGGTCAGCTCTCCCAGGGGAAAGCCGGCGTGGGCAAGCTGGTGCTGGGTAAGACCGGCCAGGAAGTAGGACTGGTCCTTACTTTCGTCGGCGGCCTTATATAAAAGGTACCGGCCCTTTTCAAAGCGGATCCGGGCATAGTGTCCGGTAACCACCCGGCTGCAGCCCAGAGACAAAGCATCCTCCAGCAGGATGCCGAACTTGCAGCACCGGTTGCACACCACACAGGGGTTGGGGGTCAGACCCTCCTCGTAGCAGCGGATAAAGGGCTCCACCACCTGACGGCGGAATGCTTCGGTGCGGTCAAAGGCGTGCAATTCCATGCCCAGCTTTTCCGCGACAGCCCGGGCGTCCCGGACACCGGTGCCCTCCCGGTCCCACAAAAGCATGGTCCCGCCCAGACATTCCACACCCTCCTGCAGGGTGAGATAAGCGGCAACAGAGCTGTCCACGCCGCCGCTCATGGCAATAAGCACCTTTTGCTTTTCCATATGCCGCCTCCTTCAAAATTTCTGTATACCAATCTACCATACCGGAGTAAAAAATGCAACAATTTCCCGTAGAAACAATGGAGGTAGATTCAATAACAAATGCCAAATATAGTGAAAACTGGAATATTAACGGATATTTCATAACTTTTTGGCGTAAAAAAGAGTAACAAATTTGTAATAAAAATAAAAAAAGGGTTGCAAAACGGAAAAACACCTGCTATAATGACATGGATATTACCACTGAGAAAAGGAGCGTGCTTTGAAAGTGA
>JAZNZG010000015.1:0-2220 GCA_045594825.1 Faecousia sp.
CATCATGAGGACGGTTGCTGCTGCGGCCACGACCATCATGAGCACCACCACAACGATGAGGAGCACCATTGCTGCGGTCATCATCATGGAGAACACGACCATCACGAGCACCATCATGAGGACGGTTGCTGCTGTGGCCACGATCACCATCACCACCACGCCGATGAGGTGTTTACCGCATGGGGCGTGGAGACCCACAAGAAATTCTCCGTAGGTGAAGTACAGGCAGCCCTGCTTGCTTTGGATAGCGGCAGATACGGTGTTATCCTGCGTGCCAAGGGCATTGTTCCCTGTGCCGACGGCGGCTGGATCCATTTTGACCATGTTCCCGGCGAAGCAGATGTCCGCATGGGCGGCTCCGCAGTTACCGGCAAGCTGTGTGTCATCGGCTCCCAACTGGATGAAAATGCCGTGACTAAGCTCTTTGGGGTGTAATTATGATCCAGATTCCTGTTTATGTATTTACCGGTTTCCTGGATTCCGGTAAGACCAAATTTATCCAGGAGACTCTGGAGGACGAGCGTTTTAACGCAGGCGAGCGGACGCTTTTGCTGGCCTTCGAAGAGGGTGAGGAGGAGTACGATTTCTCTACCTATCCCTACAAAAATGTCTATCTGGAAGTTTTGGATCAGCAGAGCGTTACCACCAAACAGCTCCAGGCCCTGGCAAAAAAATACAAGGCCCAACGGATCGTTGCAGAGCTGAACGGCATGCAGCTGGTAGGGGATGTGTACAGCCGGTTCCCGGAGGACTGGGCGGTGGCCCAGGAGGTAATGTTTGCAGACGCAACTACCTTCATGGCCTATAACGCCAACATGCGTAACCTGATGATGGACAAGCTGGTAGGCGGCCAAATGGTTGTTTTTAACCGTTTGACACCCGGCCAGGACATTATGCCGTTCCATAAGATCGTTCGTGCTGCCAACCGCAACATCGACATCCTGTATGAATTTACCGACGGCACAACCATGCCCGACGAGATCGAAGACCCGCTGCCTTTTGACATTAACGCCCCCGTTATTGAGGTCAAAGATGAGGACTATGCCCTTTGGTTCCGGGATGTGACCGAGGAGCCGCAGAAGTACCACGGCAAGACGGTGCGGTTCAAAGCACAGGTAGCCATGCTCCGTCGGGATAAGAACTCCATGTTTGCCCCCGGCCGTTTTGTTATGACCTGTTGTGTGGAGGACATTCAGTTTTGCGGTGTGCCTTGCAAATATTCTGCCAGCAGCCAGCTGAAACCCCGGGAATGGGTCATGGTGGAGGCAACGATTTCTGCTGAAAAGCATGCTCTGTACCAGGGTGAGACCGGACCGGTTTTGACAGCCTGTTCCGTAGTACAGAATGTTGCCCCTGCTGAGCCGGATGTGGCAACCTTTTAACAACAGCCCCTCTTCTGCGGAAGAGGGGCTTAAAACAAACAAAATTTCGAAAATATAAAAAATAACAGGTGCAATTTCTGCTACGATGTGTTATACTGAAAAAAAGGAAGGAGGTGGACGGATGTATCAGCCGCTTGCAGATATTTTACGCCCTACGAATTTGGATGAAGTTTATGGCCAGGAGCATATTTTGGGTCCGGGCGGTATACTTCGCCGTCTGGTGGAGTCCGGCAATATTCCCAATATGATATTCTACGGTCCCAGCGGCACCGGTAAGACCACCGTTGCACAGATCATCGCAAAGCAGACTAACCGGACGCTGTATCAGCTTAACGCCACCACTGCCTCTACCTCCGATATTAAAAATATCGTTTCCCAGCTGGATACCTTTATGGCACCCAACGGTGTACTGCTGTATCTGGACGAGATCCAGTCCTTCAATAAAAAGCAGCAGCAATCCCTGCTGGAGCATATTGAAAACGGCAAGATCACGCTCATCGCCTCCACAACAGAGAATCCCTATTTTTATGTATTTAACGCCATCTTGAGCCGGTCCACCGTTTTTGAATTCAAGCAAATATCCGCTGCCGCTGCCTTGCAGGCAGTAAAGCGGGCAGTTGCATACCTGGAACAGCGGACGGCCCTTAAGACCACTGCCGAAGAAGGTGCACTGGAATATATCGCAGCAGCCTGCGGTGGAGATCTGCGTAAGGCCATGAATGCCGTAGAGGTGCTGTTTTCTGCCGGCCAGCCGGCAGGGGACAAGCTGCTGCTGACCTTGGCAGATGCCAAAGCCGTCACGCAGAAAAGTGCCCTCCGGGCAGACCGGGACGGTGAC
>JAZNZG010000016.1:0-4301 GCA_045594825.1 Faecousia sp.
TGGTTTAAAAACTTCTGGATGTTCGCAATTTTTGTAAACAATGGGATTCCATATGTTTGAAAGTGTAAGGTTTACCATAGATACTACCGTTTGGAAGATCGATGCAGCAGTAAAAATGCTAAGTACTTCCCATCCGGCCAAATCCCGGATGATAACCTTTTCCAGTACCGGGATCAAAAGAACGATTACATTGTTGATCATATACGGAAATCCGTATTGCAGCAATTCTTTGTTGGTAACCGGCTTGCCTTCGGGATTGCGGTGCTTTGCAATTTTGCGGAATACCACCAGGTTGACAGCGGTGGAAGCGGCAGCCATAACCATAAACGACACGACTACCCACTCAAAAGCAACATCCTTAAGCACCAGCCAAACCACCAGGAGCAGTCCTATAAAGCCGGATTTGGATATTATATTGGAAAAAACATAGTTTCCCGCACACTCACCCATTCGGGCAGTCAGCTGGGTAAATCTGTGTGCACTGGAGAACAATATCTGACCGATCAGAGCCAACACCGCAATCAGCGAAAGCTTGTCCTCAAAAATATAGCGGACCAAATGCTGTCCCGGTTCTAAAAGCACCAGTGCAAAAAGCACGAACAGCACCAACGGCACTTTCAGGCATTCCCATAAGAAGCCCCTTGGGCTGCGGTCATGGCTATAATAAAACCGCATATATGCCTGGTCGTAGCCAAAAGCCACAAACATATCTGCCGCCGTCACAAAGGTCACCAACAAACCATACATGGCATAAACCTGTTGAGACAGGATGCGGGTCAAAAGCATGGTATTAACGAACCCCAGCAGGCCTATTGTGATCGTACCGCCCAGATAGATTATGGAATTTTTGGCTGTTTTGTTCAAATTACTCTACCTTCTTGTTCGTTTAACGGATACCCATTCAGCACCAGATTGTTTTTTAAATCTTGATCTGTAAGAGCGGTTTTCTGTTCAAATCTTGTAATCAAAGCCTTCAGGTGACCCGGGTGAGGAAAATGTTTGTATTTGATCCCACGCTTCGCGATACCCAGCAGCCTACGCAGAACATGCTTGGCATTGGCAAGCGTATTTTTAAGAGGCACACGGAATTCTTTACGCAAGGTCTTTACCAGAGAAAGGAACATCTCTTCCATCTCCCGGATCGTAAAGGTTTCCCCGTGATCCTCACACAATTTAATGGACAGACAATAAGAAAAATATTCTTTCATGTGGTTATCCACCGGCAGCTGCTTAACAAGTTCCAACCGATTGATAAATCCACTTGCCATCCTGTGATGCTGGCACAGCAGTACGGTCATCAAGTCCAGAGAGTTTTTTGCCAAAGAGTACCGATACTGCGTCAACTCTCCCCTGCTCTTCAAGGGCAGGCCGTAATACAGCACAGAGAATATACGATGGGTTAGAATGTCTTTGATGTCCCACAAATTGATGTTGTCAAGGCTGATTTGCGGCAGCAGGCAAATATCATCCCTGCCAACCACCGTCTTGCCCATTTGTTTGGCATCATAAGTCAGCAGCTTACGCTCCATATTACCAAGACGCTGGCGGCACACATAGGTGTTATCAATATGAAAAAGCACCGAACTTTGATCTGCAAAAACACGTTTTGCCACAGCCTTTATTGCCTTATCAAATTCAGCAAAACCCGTAAAGCCTTGATCATACACGGTAAAAAACTCAATATCGCTTATCATGGAGATACCGGAATCCGTTTCGATCCAGGTCGCTTCACCTCTGGACAAGCTACCCAGCAAAATTACAGAAAGGGAGCCGCCGCAGTATGTCTCATTATATATGCCCAGCTCTGCAAAAAAGCGGTCAATAGCTGCCTGCAACGCAGGGTTTTCCTTGTGAAAATATTTCACGGTATTATTGTCCTTTCATTACACGGGTAATCAGCCTGTGTGCCTGAGAATAATCACAAGTTTCCGGAATCGGCTCCTTGCCGTTAATCAGCATGACACAAGCCATCTGATCTTTGGCACACCGCTCCGGCCAAAAGCCATGCATACCACTGCCATCGGGATTGGGTTTTTTCATGCTTTTGCCAAACCAGTTATCGGCAAACGCATATCCCTCACGAAGAATATAGATAAGATCTCCCAGCTTGGTGTCCTCCGCACCGAAGTATTTTCTGTCAGCATCGCTGAGCAAATGTCCTTCTGTTCGGGTGACAAGATAATCGCTGATATCCTTTTTCAGCCGTTCGTCCTCTGTCCAAACGCACATCACCGCAGTATCGCAGTAAGCAATATAGGTTTTGGGGGATTGCTTTCCAAACCGCTTTGTTAATTCCAGGTCTACCTTGTGCTCTACCGTACTCATACCATGGTCAGAAACGATCAATATTTCTTCACCGGGATGTCTTTCTTTATAAGCATTTATAATGTCAATGACCCGGTCCATATAAGGCTTTAACCGACTGCTGTACACTTCGCCCCTGCGGCACTTGTGACCCAGGGCATCGGCAAAGCCAAACACCGTGAAAATGTCCTTGTCGCCTTTTTCTACCGCCTGTTCCAGCATCTCGGCAGTTTTTTCAAAGCTCTTATGGTCCTCGTCCTGGGAGATAACGGTATATCCGTCAAAAACAGGCTCTGCCCTGTATGTTTTTTCGTCCCAAAAAAGGTAGTGTCCCTTTTGGGTAAATTCCTTGCGAAGTCGGAATGGAATATTGGCAAATGTATTTCTTCTGTATATCAATCGGTCCAACAGCTTTCTGGAAAGAACCCCAATATCTCCACAGGAATCCAAAGGAGAAAGCAGCATGGACAAGATCCGTACAGACTTCCGTTTCTCCGGCTCTTTCACCCAGTCAACCAACATTCCCCTTTGATCCGGGTATTTGTTGCAATACAACTGCCAGTGCAGACTGGAACTGTACGCAATATTGGGGAGCAGCTCAGACACCTGCATATTTTCAAAGCGGTCGCCATAGTGATCTTTGACTTCGTTGTAAGGCAGGGCATCGATAAAAATACTCAGGGCCATCGTTTTTTTCCTTTCCCGTAATATTAAAGCAGAGAATACAGCAAAACTGCCAAAAGTATGGCAATGGATCCAAACACAAGGACCTTTCTGCTCTTACCTTCTGTCTGTTCCAAGTAAAGTGCACAGTTTATAATTTCCAACGGGAGCAGGAACAGGTAATGCCGGAAAATGCCCAAACACATGGAAATAATGGCACAGTATATAATTACGCCGGAAAGCCAAAACACCGTATTGTGCTTTTTCTGAAAAATATAAAGGGCATTGGCAATCGCCACCGGGTATATCGTGATATTGGTAAGGTAGACCAATCTTGACCACAGATTTGTAAAATCCATGTTCAGCAGGTTCAAGGTCATGGGCTGAAACGTTGCAAACAGATATGCAAAGGGCAGTTTGTAAAACTCCCATATGGTTTTCATCTGAAGTGTGGAGAGCAGACCGGTACTCTTTTGATTGTATCCGGAATAATCCTCGATCTTGGTAATAAAAGCCTTGATTATAGCGTCCTTAAACAGGAAAAATACCACCAAGGCCAGCAGGACGACCAGTAATGCTCTCATATGCTGTTTTCTTTTGATAAAGGTGTCCAGCAGATAGGCAGCAAAGAATATGGCCATTAGTTCCACCACCGCACCCCGGGTATAATAGGTACCCACAAGTCCAATGACGCAAAGAATGATTTTTCCGGCCGACAATTTCTTTTTGTAATAAAACATCAAAAAGACATAGAATGTATAGGTGACGGTCATCGTCAGAAAAATATCCTTAAGGGGAAAGCAGCAGGTCAGGACGGTAACGGGAAGAAAAGCAAAGAGCTTACCCGCCAATAATGCTGCATTTTCTTTACCGGTCAACAGGCCTGTGATATTGTAAAGGATCTTAATACAGGCGGCTGACATGATTATATTCAGAAATCTTCCGGCATAGATGGTGCCAAACAAACCTGCGGACAGACACATAACATAGGGCCAAAGCGGCTGATGATAGCCTTTTGTAAGGTCTTTTATAAGATCGAAATCAAACAGTCTGTCATTCAGCATCAGATAATTCTGTGCCGTTGTTTCATATTTCAGGTCATCTTCCAAAAAATATGCAGATATAGAATCTTTTACAGACAGAATTAAAATCAATACCGCCAGCCGCAGCAAAAAGCCGCCGATGACAATTTTATTTATTGACGATTTTTTCTGATATAGAGGCATGCATCCGGTTGCATAATTATTCATGGTTATATAGCCCTTATACTGTTTTTATAATACTCCGCAAGCTTTCGAGCTTCCGTATCAATGACATATCCGGCATCGGTCAAA
>JAZNZG010000017.1:0-7666 GCA_045594825.1 Faecousia sp.
AATGATGGCGGGAAGGCAGCTTTGGGCCTTCAGGGATACATAGGACAGAAATACGCCCAGTACAATGCAGAACAGACACATCATGGCGATACCCGTGAAAGGGAATCCGGTATAGCCCATGCCGAAGTTATGTCCGATGGCAGTGAGGGAGGCGTGCCAAAGGCCCCAGATCACACCGCTGATCAGCAGCATGGGCAGGGTAGGAAGCTGTTTGGACAGCTTGGGCATCAGGTAACCCCGCCAGCCCCATTCTTCACCGAAGCAGGTGATGAAATTCATCACCGGGCTGAGGACAAAGGCCTGCACCAGCTGGACCAACAGCAGCAGCGGCAGGGGGATGGGAATGGCATCGGCAGGTGCTCCGGCTGCTTCCATGGTCAGCTGCATATAGCCGCAGCTGGGGTCAAAGCTGCCCCTGAAAAGAAGAAAGTACAGCCCGCTGCCCAGCAGGGTCAAAACGCCCGGGCCGAACCAGGCCAGCAGATAGAATCGAATATTTTTCTGCAGATTGGGCTTCAGCCACAGATCCCGGAACCCTTCTTTTGTTACAAGCCGTGTCAGCAGCACACCCATGGCGGGGAAGAACATGCATCCTGCTACCAGCAGCTGGGTGGCCACAGCCGGTATGCCCTGGAGTGCTTCCCCCTTTACCAGGGGATAGAGGATGAAAAAGGAATAACCCCAGGTAAGACCGAAGGTGATGAGCAGATAGACAAGGATCCGTTTCAGATCCTGTTTTTTCGCAGTTTCCATTTTGAACTCCTTTCTCAGGAAGGGGCTTATTGGTCTTTTTCAAACTTTTGGTAGTACCAATAAGAATACACCGTGGGTACACCCACCATGACTACCAGCACTGCCAGCAGCAGCCAGAAATTGCCCAGGAAGGCAGTGGCCATGGTGAACACGCCGCCAATGACCCAGATTTTGCCACCCAGGCGGTGGGTCTTGTTCCAGTTTTCCTCGCTGGCCAGGGTCCAGGGGAGCTTGATGCCAAGGGTATAGCTCCGGCGGCACTTGGGCAGCAGATTGCCCACGATGATAAACATCAGACCTACCAAAATGGGCATAATGATCTCAACTTTCAGCCCGTAGCCCAGGGCGGTGGCATAGACCAAAGTGGACAGCACCAGGCTCAGCACAGGGCAGATCCAGAGCACCAGGGTCAGCATCTTGGGGTGATAGTTCTTGTTGCCGGGATCAGCGGAGCTGACCAGCACGCAGACCCAGTGGATGGCCAGCAGAAGTCCGGGGAAGCCGAACACGGCAAAGGCCTTGCTGCTCCAGCTGTCCACCTGGCCGTCAATACCCCAGTGGGAGGGGACAAGCTCCGGCAGCCGGTTCCACAGCAAAAGACCCACGGCCATGGGGATCAGCATAATGATGGAGGTAAGGATCAGCCTTTTAATATTGCGTTTAATCATGAGTATCCTCTCCTTTCAGATCGGTGATCCACAGCATGATCTCTTCCAAAACCGATGCATTCAGATCGTAGTAGATAAACTTGCCTTCCCGGGTATCCCGGATCAGATCCGCTTCCTTGAGCACCGACAGATGCCGGGAAATGGACGCCGCGGTCACCGGGAAGCGGTCGGAGATCTCTCCGGCAGAAAGCCGCCCCTGCTTTAATAGATTCAGGATCTCTCTGCGAATGGGATCTGCCAGGGCCCGCAGGGTATTTTGCAGACTCACAGAAATGCCTCCTTTGGTTTAATTTAACATTTAACCTAATTGTTAAATATAAGATAACACAGGCGGCCTCCCTTGTAAAGAAAAAATTTAGGGGAGGGGATTTCCTCCTTGCCTTAGAGGGGATTTCGTTGTATGATAAAGAAAACCATAAAGGGGAGGAAAGCCTTATGAAGATGATACACATGACTTGTCCCGGTCATCCCGAGGCAACTTTGGAAGGCTATATCCTGGACTGTGAAATTGCGTACGGTCAGGAAATGTCCCGCCCCGCGGTGATCGTCTGTCCCGGCGGCGGTTACGTATACTGCTCTCCCCGGGAGGGTGAGCCGGTGGCGTTGCGGTATGCCGCCAAGGGCTTTCATGCCTTTGTGCTGCGGTACTCCGTAGGGTATGATGCCGGGGATTTTGCTCCCTGGAAGGAAATTTCCTGGGCCATCGGCTATATCCGGGAAAATGCCGCACAGTGGAACATCAATCCCCACCAGATCGTGACCTGTGGCTTCTCTGCCGGCGGCCATGTGGCCTTTGCCGCGGGCCTTATGGGCGAGCATAAGCCCAACGCCATGGTGCTGAACTATCCGGCGGTGACCATGCCAAATATGCCCGGTGTGAATTTTATGATCAAGCTCCTCACCGGCAAAGACACTGTTACCGACGAGGACGCGGCCTATGTATCCCTTTTAAACCATGTGACTAAGGAAGCACCTCCCGTGTTCCTGGCTGCCACAGCCGAGGATGTACTGACGGGCTTTGGAGCACTTCCCGTTGCCCAAAAGTATGCCCAGCTGGGTCTTGGCTATGAGCTGCACATCTTCCAGCACGGCCCCCACGGCTATTCTTTGGCAGATGAGACCACCGCCGACGGCAGCTCCCAAATGCTGAATCCGTCCTATGCCAAGTGGCTGGATATGAGCATAGACTGGCTCCGTAAAATTTTTGGCGAACTTACATTTACAGATAAATCCACCAGCAAAATGCGGCAGATTTTAGCGGACATGGGCGTCACCCTGCCCGAAGGATAAGGAGAGAATCATGGAAAGTCAAATGCTGAAGAAGATCCAGGAGGGGGGCTTCGCCTGCTCCTGCGGAAAATACCACAGTGCAAAGCTGGAAAAGCTCATCGTTCGCCCCGGTGCGTTGGAGGAGATCCCCGCACTGGTGAAGGAATACGGCGGACATAAGGTATTCCTCCTCACCGACTGCAACGAATACATCGCTGCCGGACAGCGTGTATGTGAAATTTTGGAGGCAGCCGGGATCGGCTACGCCAAATATGTATTTCCCCAAAAGGCTTTGGAGCCGGACGAGTATGCGGTGGGTGCCGCTGTCATGCATTTTGACACCTCCTGCGACCTGATTTTGGGCGTTGGCTCCGGCGTGGTCAACGATGTGGGCAAAATTTTGGCCAACCTCACCGGCCATACCTACTTCATCGCAGGTACCGCTCCGTCCATGGACGGCTATGCCTCCGCCACCAGCTCCATGTCCAGAGATGGCTTGAAGATATCCTTGCCGTCCACCTGTCCCAAGGTCATCATCGGTGATCTGGATGTGCTGTGCAAGGCTCCCGACAGGATGCTCCAGTCCGGCCTGGGCGATATGATCGCCAAGTATATTTCCATCTGCGAGTGGCGGATCGCCCACATTTTGGTGGGGGAAGCCTATTGCCCGGAAATTGCCGATATGGTCCGCAAGGCGGTTAAAAAGTGCGTGGACAACGCACAGGGCCTGGCAGACCGGGAACCGGAGGCCGTTGCCGCTGTTATGGAGGGCCTGGTGGTCACCGGCATCGCCATGAGCTATGCGGGACTGTCCCGTCCTGCTTCCGGTATGGAGCATTATTTCTCCCATGTGTGGGATATGCGTGGCCTGGAATTCGGCACCGGCGTGGATACCCACGGCATCCAGTGCGGCATCGGCACACTGCTGTCGCTGAAGGTGTATGAATATATTCGCTCTCTGACCCCCAACAGGGAAAAGGCACTGGCCTATGCCGCCGGCTTTGACAAAGAGGAATGGAACAGCCGCCTGCGGGAATTTTTGGGCAAGGGTGCCCAGACCATGATCGATGGCGAACAGAAAGAGGGCAAGTACGATGTAGAAAAGCACAGTGCCCGTTTGGAAAAAATCATAGAGCTGTGGCCTCAGATCCTGAAAATCATGGACCAGGAGCTGCCGGCATATGAAGCGGTGGTGTCTGCCCTTAAGACCGTGGGTGCTCCCGTTACCGCCGCACAGATCGGCTTTAGCCACGAGGAAGTGGTCACCGCGTTCCTCATGACCAAGGACATCCGGGACAAGTACATCGGCAGCCGCCTGCTGTGGGACCTGGGCGAACTGGAAGAAGCTGCGAAAATATTATAAAACGATCCCCCTCCGGCAGGAGGGGGAATTCTTTTTACAGGATCTCGTTGATCATCTTATACAGGGCCTCGGCCAATGCTTTGTGGCCATCAGCATCCAGGTGGACACCGTCGTTGGGGTCAGGTTCTGCGTATTGTGCAGCATCCAGGAAATGACAGCCAAACTGCTCGGCGATCTCCTTGAATTCCTTGCCGAACTGCAGGCTCTTGTCGATGCTCACCTGGTTGAAAATATAGGGATATACCTTGGTTTCGGCCAGGCGGATGGGGGAGATGAGCAGTACCTGGGGAGCCTTGTCCTCAGGACCGAAGTTGCACTTTTGCACCATATCCACCAGGCGGCCGGCACCCAAAGCGATGGACTTGGGATGGACCCAGAAATGGGTCTTCAGATCGTTGGTGCCCAGCATGATGATCACAAGATCGATGGGAGCATGGGAGTCCAGGCAGGGCCACAGGTAGGAAAGACCTGCCATACGGTTCTCCATGGGGTCGTCCCAAACGGTGGTGCGGCCACGCTGGCCTTCCTCGATCACGACATAATCCGGACCAAGGAGATTTTGAAGACGACCTGTCCAGCGGGTATCTTCGTCAAAACGCTGGCAGGTAACGGCGTCATGACCCCAGGTATTGGAGTCGCCATAGCAGAGGATCCTCTTTTTCATATACAGCAGCCCTTTCTTTGCTTTGGATTTTCTATATTATAAGATAGCCCCGAAAAGATGTCAATGGAATATGGATGGATTGACTAAAAACAAGGAGATTCTCTATTGAATTTATGGCGGTTTTGTGGTAGTCTAAACACAGGAAAACTGACGATATTTAAGGAGGATACCGCTATGATCAACATTCTGCCGGAACCCAAACGACTTGTGGAAAAAGGCGGCTTTACCGCACCTGTCCGCAGTCTGCATATCTGTGCCGAGGAAAACGGTGCGGAGATTCTGGAACTGTTTACCCTTCGTTTTTGGAACTGCCCCGGTGTGACCTTTCATGCCGACCGCGGCGACCTGCCTGTGCAGGTCATCAAGAGCCTGGAGGGCGTGGAATCGGACAAGCCGGAGCTGCTGAAAGAACAGGGCTATGCCCTGGAGGTGGAAGCTGGCGGCATCACGCTGTGCTATGAAGGCCGTGCAGGTCTTATTAACGGCATTACCACCCTGAAGCTTCTGTTCAGCGACGGCAAGCTGCCCCTGTGCTCTATCCAGGACTGGCCCAGCCTGGCCACCCGTGCCATCGCACAGACCTTCTCCTGGTACGCTGGCTACGGCCGCCTTGGCTTTGACAGCCAGCTTTGGGGCTACAAGGAGTGGGCTGAGTACTTAAATATTTGCCTGGACAACAAGATCAACCAGTTCAACCTGGTCATGTACGGCTATTGGCCCTTTGACCTGCCCGGCCATCCGGAGACTGTGTTCCGGGATGTGCCTGTAAAGATCTGGAACGCCGAAAACCGCCGCTGGCTCACCGTCCGCTACACCCATCCCAACCTGGAAGAGCCTTTCATGGACCGGTTCATTCAGCTTGCCCACAAGTTCTGCGTGAAGATCTTTGCCTATGTGGGTCTGAACTCCTACAACGGTGCCTATTCCATCAAGCACCCCGAGGCCCGTATGAAGCCCCCTGCCCACCAGGGCTTCCTCAATGACTTCGACTCCCTGTGTCTGAGCCATCCCGGTGTCCATGACTATATCATCGAGTCCATGGAAGAAATTGCCCGCCTGGGCTTTGACGGCTACACTTTGGAGGAGAGCGAGGAGGGCTTCTGGTTCTGCGAGTGTGACGAATGTAAGAAACGCTGGCATGCCATCTCCGCCACCCCGGGCGAGGCCAAGCATAAGGCCAACATGTGGCTGCTGAACAATATTTGGAACGCTGTCAAGGCCATCAACCCCGATGCCATCATCGGCATCCGTGCCTACCGTCAGCCTCCTTTGGAGAAGGACCCCGCATTCCTGCGTGAGTGCGTTCAGACTCTGCCCAAGGGCATCAAGCTGTTTTGGGCACCCGGCCTGTATGTGCCGGAGGGCGAGTTCGACAAGTGGTGTGAAGCTTTCGGTCACGACAATATCTGGGGCCGTGACACCGAGGCCAACTCCATCACCTCCACCATGGGCCGTCTGTACCGTACCTTCCAGAGCAATATGCTCCGGTATGAGGACGAGGCCAACGAGCAGACCATCGAGACCGACATCCGTCAGCACCGGGGCAGCGTGGAGCGTGGCGTCCACGGCATCAACGGCTTTATGTTTGAGTGGTACGGCCTGCCCATGCACCTGTTTGCCCACGGCAACTTCGGCTGGGGCTCTACCATGGCCAATGAAGAATTTTATCAGAAGGCAGCCCAGCTGAACTTCGGCGAGCTGGGCGAGGATGTGCTGTACATCATGCAGAACATGCTCACCATCCACGAGAGCCAGCTGCCTCTTTACACCACCGCTTTCCCCTTCCAGAAGAACAAGGTCCAGGCTCAGGACATTCCCGCTATCGAGGCTGCCAAGGCTCGGCACCCCGAAATGATGGCGAAGATCCACAGCTTGCAGGACAAGGCTTATCACGACCCTGTGCTCCGTCCCTGGCTGCCCCACTTCGACCGCTGGGAAAATGCCGAACGCCGGAACATGGTCATTTACGATATGGCCCTTGCAGGCCTGCGGTATGAGGAAGAAACGGACCCTGTGAAGAAGGACGCCATTCTGGACGAGATCCTGTACTACAACGAGCGGGACTTCGACATTGCCAAGGAGATGTTCTTCGACATCAATCCCGTGGGCGAGACCGGCGTGAAGAGCTGCATGTTCCCCTACCACGAGATGAAGCGGCTGATCCACAACATCCGCCATCCCGAGGATCCGGACGATGCCATCATCTGCTCCGGCGTGGAAGCCCTGGGCTGGCTGTGGCTGTAAGAGAATTAAGACATAACTAAAGGCCAAGGAGTCAATTGGCTCCTTGGCCTATACTCCTAAGAAAAGGTTTTCTGCAATAAAGGAGAAAGGAAAATGGATTGGAGTGTATTGCTTATAGAATTTGGACTAAGCCTGGCAATAACAATATTTGGGTATCTACTGATTCCAGTTATCATTGTGATTTCTGGCAAAAAGTATGAAAAAAGAAACTCAAAAGAATAAGCATTATCAACAGCGTTGTTGTATGGCTGATTTTCCGCGTACTTCAAATAGCTTTGGTAGGCGAACCTTCAAGTGGTGCGGCTGTGTTTTTGTGGGGCTTTGTTAGCCATATGCTTCTGAAAAAATATTGTTTGAAAGAAGATCAACCAACGGAAACAGAACCATCCATACCCATAGAAAAAAAGCCACAGGTTCAATCAAGCTTGTCAGACGTAAATACAGTTGATGACACATATGGGAGCAGCAATTTCCGCGGTTCAGATCTTATGCTGGAACAGGATACAAATCGGCCTATAGTGCATTTGTCATACCTGGAAGAGCACCCGCCAAAGACACCTGTTACGGTGAAAACCAGCAAAAGTTTTCCGTGGAAAACGATTTCAGTGGTGTTGTGGTGTGTCCTTTTTGCTACCTCTTTCATAAGCTCTATTTTCTTGAGTATTACATGCGGTGATTTGCGAGAAGAAGTTTCTGATTTACAAA
>JAZNZG010000018.1:0-8239 GCA_045594825.1 Faecousia sp.
GCCAAAATGCCAACATCCAAAAGTGGAGTGCCTACATTTCGGGTAATGTGCTGCGACAGGACTATTTGCGGACGGCTCTGGAATGGGTCAGCAAGGGCAACATTGACGGCTACATGAGCCAGCACCGCTACGATACCAACATTAACGAATTGAAAGCTTATTTCAATTCCGTTATTGATTGGGTTTCTTCCGTCTTTATGGATGTTGACAGTACCATGTGCGGTCTGGACTGGGGCGAGCTCTACGAAAAGTACCATCACAATGCCTACGACCCCCAGGCGGTGTCTGCTCTCGTTCAAGAACTGTTGGCGGATTTCTATGTTAAAGACAATAAAGGTATCTATGAATATATCTTGGGTGGCTGCACCGATAAGAAGCTGTTAAATGTCCGCATCTTTGACGAGCCGACTAAGAAGAGTGTTTACACTACCCAAACTGCTGCAGCCAAAGGAGAGGGTGTTTCCAACTGCCCCCTGGGTGCTATGGGCAGCGACGGCAACCGTACCCGTATCTGGAAGCAGAACGAAATGGATGCCGACCATGTAACCGCTTGGAGTAATGGCGGTGCAACCGATATAACTAACTGCCAAATGCTTTGCAAGACCCACAACAGGGCAAAGGGCAACAGATAGTTGTGATACAAACCTTTTAACGATCTCTCGCACCTTTTAACGAAAGGATATGCCTTTTAACGATTCCTCGCACCTTTTAACGAAAGGGTATACCATTTAACGATTCCCCGTACCTGTTAACGAAAGGTGGGTTGGGGTGTGCAGCTTGTATTAAAATTGGTCACTAATTTCATGAAAACACCGTAATTGTGGTATCACAATTACGGTGTTTTCAGCTGTATTCGCCTTCGGCGAACTAAATTTGCTCCGCAAGCTAAATTGGCTATCGCCAGCTTAATTGCCTGCGGGCAGCTGGGGCGAATATAATTTAGCTCTGTGTGCAGCACAGAATTTAGCTGCAACGTAATTTCGCTGCCGCCGAAAGGCGGCAATTTAGCTAATGACACTGCAATTATTTTCTGCATCGCAGAAAATGCAAACAAGCCCTTTCGCCCAAGGTCTTTGAGCAAAAATGAGCGGATCGCCTCGTCGCTACGCTTCTCGCAATAGCGGGCCAGGAAGTCAAAGCACACGCCATTTCTGTTGCGGTGCCCGGCATTTTCCTTGCCGATAAAACCAAAAGGATTGCATTTGTTTTTTAAGTATTATATAATTCAAGAAATCAGACAGAGAAAGGGGATCTTTATGGACGCCCAAAAAATTATGAAAATCTTTGAGGAAACGGCCTATGTCCGCATGGGCGGCAGCCCGGAAGAACGCAAAGCTGCAGAATATCTGCAGGAGCAGTGCAGACAATTGGGGCTTGAAGCACGGCTGCAGGAGTTTACTGTGGATATGTCCACTATTGAGGAAGCTGTACTCATCGCTGACGGTGTTCAGATCCCCTGTAAAGGCTATTTGAACGCAGGCAGTGCAGAAGTGGAAGCACCCTTCTACTACCTGCGGGGTAAAGACAAATATTCCCTGTCCCTGTGCAAGGGTAAGATCGTCCTTGTTGACGGCTACATGGGCTACTGGCTCTATCAGGATATCCTTGAAAACGGAGCCGTGGGCTTCGTCACCTATGACGGCAACGCCAACTATGCAGATCGGGATATTGACCAGCGAGAGCTGCGTAGCTTTGTTCACAAGGGCAACAAGCTCCCCGGTGTAAATATCAACGCCAAGGATGCCATTGAACTGATCCGTAGAGGTACTGCCTCTGCGAAGATCCTTTTAAAGCAGCAGGAGTATACCGGTCAGTCTCTGAATGTCATTGCCGATATTCCCGGCGAGATTCCGGAATACATCGCTTTTACCGCTCACTATGATTCCACCAGTTTGTCCCAAGGTGCTTACGACAATATGTCCGGCTCCGTGGGTCTGATAGGTATTGCCTCACACTTTGTCAATAAGAAAAATCGCTACGGTCTGCGTTTTATCTGGTGCGGCAGTGAGGAGCGTGGTCTGCTGGGCTCCAAATTCTATTGTGAAGATGCTGAGGCACTAAAGAACTGCGTACTGAATATCAACCTGGATATGATCGGCTGTGTCATGGGTAAGTTCATCGCCTGCGTTACCGCAGAAGAAAAGCTTTGCCACTACATCTCCTACTTCGGCTTAGAAAAGGGTTTTGGAATTTCTGTCAATCAGGATGTATATTCCTCCGACTCCACTCCCTTTGCTGACAAGGGTGTCCCCGCCGTTTCCTTTGCCCGGATCGCTCCGCAAAATACTGCCACCATTCACAACAGCTATGACACCCTGTCTGTCATGCAAGGAGAACAGATGGTGGAGGATATCGAATTCCTCTCCGCCTTTGCCCATCGCATGGTCAATGCTGTTTGCTGTCCTGTGGACCGGTCCATGCCCGACAACATGAAAGACAAACTGGACATTTATCTGGCTCGCAAGCGTGGAGAAAAATAAATAAAGAAAGCACTTGTTGAGATGCCTCAGCAAGTGCTTTTACCATATTTTATCGGGAGCAGACTGGCGAACCTTTTGAGCCAGCACCGCTATAAATTCCTTGTTGGTAGGATATTCGGTCTGCTCCGGGAAGTACTTTTCCCAAACTTCCCTGTCTCTGTTCTGCCATGCCTGTTCAATGATCCGGCGTATGCTGCGTTCAACGGATTTTACACCGCTGCTGCCGCACAGCTCTGCAATAGCGGGGTACAACTCTTTATTCAGCGATTGCTGCTCGTCCTGTGCAAAAAGCGGTATTCCCACACGCAGCAGTGCAAAGCCACTCAGGTGAGCCGGTATCCCCAAACGCAGCAAGTGGGTTTCCGCAATCTGCTGGGGTGTTGCCATGCCTTTCCCCTTCTTTTTCATTTGAGTCATCTCCCGCACATGGCTGACCATACTTGCAACCGTGCAGGGCAGCATCACAATAAAGTCCACGCCCTCATTTTGTGCCGCCTGTAATGTGTATGGCGAGGTGTGGGTAGTCATTGCCAACACCACAGGCGGTTTGTATGTGCTGCTGCGAAGCACCTCCAGGCCATCCATATAAGGAAGTCGTAGATTGAGGATCAGTACATAGGGTTTCCATGTTTCCAAAAGACGCAATGTTTCGTCCCCGGTGGTGCAGGTATGGACTTCGTACCGGTTTTCAAAAGCTTTTTCCAGTGCTGCACAGAAGGGTACAGCTGTATCCGCAATCAAAAGCTTCTCCATACTCCACCCCCTTACTTTCTTAACAATAGAATATCACGGGAGCGGAAGGAGAGCAATACCCGAAAAACGACTTTTTTCGACTATTTATAATATGTTGAAACTGCCGAAAGGCTGTGATATAATGGTAAAAATATTGGTTTTAGAATTTTTATGATAAAATCTTGGAGGACACACCTTGAAAAAGAAATCTCCTGTACTATGGGCCTTCTGGCAGATCCGCCGCAGAATCCCGGCACTTGTTCTGCTGATCGCGTCCCGTATTATCAATGCTTTACTGGCTGTTGCGTTTGCTCTTGGCTCCAGCCGGGTCATTGACAGTGCGGTAAGCGGTGACAAAACAGCATTTCTGAATGCATGTTTGCTTCAGTTTGCCATCATCGCCGGTATCCTGCTGACTTTGACATTAAACCGTCACCTCCACGATAAGCTCCTGGCGGTTCTGGATCGGGACTGGAAGAAAAAAATTCTCCACGGCCTGCTCCACGGTGACTATGCTGCAGTTTCTTCCTACCACAGCGGTGAGCTGATCAATCGGCTGACAAACGATGTGCGGGTGCTGAATACCAGCATTTTGAGTACCCTGCCCAATTTGGCATCCATGTTCACAAAGCTCATTTCGGCAGTAGCTGTTCTAATCGCTATTGAGCCAACATTCTCTCTCATCATGCTCATCGCCGGTGTTGTGGTGGTAACCGTCACCGCTCTGATGCGACGCAAATTAAAAGGTCTGCACAAGCAGGTCAGTGCTGAAGACGGCAAGGTAGCCGGTTTCCTCCAGGAAACGCTGGAAAAGCTGTTGATGGTACAGGCTATGGATGTAGCCGGAGAAATGGAACGCCGGGCAGACAGCATGATGGCAAGCCGATACCGTCTGCAGCGGAAACGGAAAAATGTTTCCCTGTTTGCCAATACCTGCGTCAGCATCATGGTTTACGGCTCCAGCTTCTTTGCCCTGGTGTGGTGCTCCGTCGGATTGATCCACGGCACCATGAGCTTTGGTATGCTCACCGCCATCACCCAGCTGGTGGGACAGCTTCAGGCTCCTTTTGTTAATCTTTCCGGTATTATCCCTCAGTACATTGCCATGACTGCCGCCGCAGAGCGTCTTATGGAACTTGAGGAAGTTTCCGGTGAGCCTGTCCTCTCCCGGGAAGACCCCAAAGAACTCTATGGGCAAATGGAGGCCATTTGCGGCGATGCACTGACTTTTGCTTATGACCGGGACCGGATCTTCGATGACGCATCCTTCTGCCTACCCAAGGATGAATTCGGTGTGATCGTTGGCCAGTCGGGCATCGGCAAGAGTACCCTGCTGAAGCTGATCCTTGGCGTTTTTCATCCATCAGAGGGTAAACTGTTTGTACAAGCGGGCGACCGCTGTATCCCCCTGGACCGTGCGACCCGGGGTCTGTTTGCCTATGTGCCCCAGGGAAATCTGCTTATCAGCGGTACCCTCCGGGAAAACCTGGTCATCACCCGCCCGGATGCCACAGAAGAGGAGATCCAGCAGGCAGTATATATCAGTGCCATGGAAGAATATCTCCCCAACCTCCCCCAGGGATTGGATACCGTGATCGGAGAAAGTGCCGCAGGTCTTTCCGAGGGACAGGCACAGCGGTTGAGTATTGCCCGTGCAGTCCTGAGCCAGGCCCCCATCCTGCTGTTGGATGAAGCCACATCTGCCCTGGACGGAGAAACCGAGGAGCTGGTCCTGCGGCGGCTGAAGAAAGCCGGCAAGACATGCATCGCCGTCACCCACCGCCCCGCGGCCATTGCCTTGAGCAATTGGACCTTGGAAATGAAAAACGGCAAGTGTATCATGACCCATCAATAAAAATATCCCGCAAACCTTGTGGTTTGCGGGAATTTTATTTATCTGTTTACCAGAAGTTCTCCTGTGCATCGCCCAGGAAGTAAACTGTACAGGTGCGTCTGCCGAATTTGAAGCATTCCGCGGTGGTTTCAAAGTACAGGTCGATCCGATTGTCCTTAATTGCACCGCCGCAGTCTTCTGCGGTAGCAATGCCGTAAACATAGCTGCCATCATTGGTGACGATAAACATGCGGGTACCGTAGGGAATCACCCGGGGATCAACTGCAACCGTGCCGACCCGAACACGGGTTCCGGTGGCGGTGATCCTGTCACAGCCTGCATCGGTATGGGTGTAAGCGGTTGCTTTGAAGGTTTTACTGTCCGTATAGGTCAGCACTTCGCCGGTGGACAGTACGATCACGCCGTCACCAATAAGAGGAGCATCCAGCTCTTCGCCCACATTGGTACCGCTGCCAACAGCCACGATCTCATCCACAGGCTGCTCCAAGACCGTTTCCTCAAGGACGATACGACTCTTTTCCTCGGCGTTCTTGTACACCACCTGAGCCTCACGCAGAAGCTGTCCTGTCACACCATCCACCAGGATCTTCTCTTCACCCTCCGGCAAAGTGGGATCGTTGCAGTAGATGGTCTGGTAAGGAAGCTCTACCGTGTAGCTCTCCTGTGTCTGTACCACATTGTCTATATATACTTCCATGCCGTCATAGGTCATGGTGTTCAGGTTTTCAGACACATTGTAGGAGCCGTTCGTCTGCAGGCCCAACCGGTCCAAAAGGGACTGGAGGGACTCGCCGAAACTACTGGCACGAATCTTACGGCCACAATAGTCGATAACGATGATCTGCTCCCGCTGTACAGTAATCTCAGAAACTCCGTCACCTGCGGCAGTGGTATAAAAATCATTACCGTTCAGCTCCACACCTGCCTGATCCAAAACGATTTCCGGATCCGAAGAAAAGCTGGTATGTACCGTGATCTGATCGCCGTCAGTAATCACATAGGTATTCTGTGCCAACGCCGTCTGTGCCAACAAAGTAACCAAACAGACCAAGGACAGAACCACTGCCATAAGGCGGAGAACTGGGTTCTTTCTCTTTCCTTTTTTCTGGGTAAAAATCTGCATAGGAATCATCCTCCTTTCACAAATCTTCACGGGGATTGCGATGGGTTTGACCACAATATGTAGTGGTATCAATTGGTTACAATATATTACAGTCTATTCCTGCTGTGCGTCTATTATACCAAATTTTCAAAAAAAGTCAAGTCTTTGCGGTAAATTACGGCAAATGTCAAACTTTTCGTTAAATTATTTTGCATTTCTTATGTAAACTTAAAATCAAAATATACGGCATTTCGAGTATTTTCACCACGATATGTAGTATGATTGGTTACACTTGTTTACATAATTCGGCAAAAAATGTAACCTTTCAACAAATCAACCGTTTTGTCGGTTATGGTAAACCATTTTTCCGGTTTCGACAGATTCTTTCCTCCACTTCCACAGGTAAAATACGGCATTATTTTGACCTTTTACTCCCTTTCGCACCATTCCTCTTCATAAAGCTCAGCACTATATATTGTGGTTTATCCAATATAAAAAACTGCCCTATATACGCAGGAGCGTACACAAAGGCGATTGACACCCGGAAAAATTTGTGATATATTGATGTGGTTAAAGGCCTTGACGAAGACCCGACGCTTTGTAAGAAGCCCAGAGAGGAACCTGTTTGCTGAGATGGTTCTGCTCCCCTGCTCTGCGTCCCACCACTTCCGAGCCGCATGGGGGAAATACCATGCCGGGTACGCCCGTTAAAGCGTCAACGAGTGGCGGTCACTTGATCGCAACCAGGGTGGAACCGTGGAATACTTTTGTATCCCACCCCTGTTTTAATCAGGGGATGGGTATTTTTTATGCCTTACCCCAACATCAAAAGGAGGCAATATCATGTCCGAAGAAAATCTGTACACCTTTGAAAACCCCGAATACCGCAAAACTTTCTGGCACACCTGCTCTCACATCATGGCACAGGCTGTCAAGCGTCTGTGGCCTGAGGTGCAGCTTGCCATCGGTCCCGCCATCGATGAGGGCTGGTACTACGATTTTGATGCACCCTTCACCTTCGGCCCCGAGCATCTGGAAAAGATCGAGGCAGAAATGAAGAAGATCTGCAAAGAGCGTATCCGCCTGGAACGCAGCGAGCTGCCCCGGGAAGAGGCCATCGCATGGGCCGAGGCCCACAACGAGCCCTACAAGGTAGAGCTGATCCAGGACCTGCCTGAGGATGCTGTTATCAGTTTCTACACCCAGGGCGACTTCACCGACTTGTGTGCCGGTCCTCACCTGGACCACACCGGCCGTGTCCGTCACAACGGTTTTAAGCTCACCACCTCCTGTGGTGCTTACTGGCGTGGCGACTCTAACCGGAAGATGCTGCAGCGTATCTACGGCGTGGCCTTCCCCACCAAGGACGAACTGGATCTCTACCTGCAGCGTATCGAAGAGGCAAAGAAGCGTGACCACCGCAAGCTGGGCAAGGAACTGGGTCTGTACATGTTCCGTGACGAAGGCCCCGGCTTCCCCTTCTTCCTGCCCAAGGGCATGGTCCTGCGGAACACCTTGATTGACTACTGGCGTCAGGTCCATAAGAAGTACGGTTATGTGGAATGCTCCACTCCCATGATGATGAACCGTCAGCTTTGGGAACGCAGCGGCCACTGGGGTCACTATAAGAATAATATGTATACCACCGTCATTGATGACGTGGACTTTGCCATTAAGCCTATGAACTGCCCCGGCGGCATGCTGGTCTACCAGTCCGAGCCCCACTCCTACCGCGATCTGCCCCTGCGTGTGGGTGAGTTGGGTCTGGTACACCGTCACGAGCTCTCCGGTGCTCTCCACGGCCTGTTCCGCGTCCGCTGCTTTACCCAGGATGACGCACATATTTTCATGACCTGGGACCAGATGAAGGACGAGATTAAGAACGTAGTCAAACTCTTTGACGAGGTTTATTCCGTTTTTGGCCTGAGCTATCAGATCGAAGTTTCTACCATGCCCGAAGACCATATGGGCGATGAAAAGGACTGGGATTTCGCCACCGAGACTTTGAAGCTGGCTGTGGAAGAAATGGGCAAAACCTATGTCATCAACGAAGGCGACGGTGCATTCTAT
>JAZNZG010000019.1:0-2764 GCA_045594825.1 Faecousia sp.
TCCTTAAACCGCTGCAGGTACTCCCGCTCCGGCAGATACACACCGCAAATGTCCCTGCCGCCGGTGTTTACCTCGATGCCCTTGCCCTTGGAAATGAGGGTTTTGAAAATTTCATCCACAAGGTCCCGGTAGTCATCCAGCCGGACAGGCCGTTTCAGAGGATTGCTGCGGGTCTTGCTGATGTAGGTCAGATGGCCCAGCACATCAAAGTCGTCGTGGTGCCGGACGCAGGCAAGGGTTTCCTCCAGCATTTGCTGCTCCGCCTGCTCCACCGTCTTCCCTTCCCAAAATTCCGGAAAAAAGGCATCGATGCCCCCAATAAAATGGACGGAGCCGATGACAAAATCAAATGGTCGCCGTTGCAGATCTGCCTGCAAGGTATCCCGGTTGTCCGGCAGCATGCCAAACTCCAGGCCCCGGAAGATCTCAAGGCCGGGCATACAAAGATCGTCCAGGGCAGCATTGTATTCCTCGGTCTCAAAGACCCAGTCCTGCACATCCTTCATGGGGTCGTAGTCCAGATGCTCCGTAAAGCAGATGGCCTTCATGCCGGCCTTTACCGCGGCCTGTGCCATGGCAAGAGGCTCCTCACGGCCGTCAAAGGATATTTTTGAGTGCATATGAAAATCAAACATCCCGGATCTCCTCCCAAAACTTCCGGAAGGCTGTGGGCAATGCCGCCTCCCGGCGGATCTGCTCCGGCGTGAGCCAGGTAAGTCCCCCGGTTTCCTCAGCTACTTCCATATATATTCCATTCATATCCCATTCTATATGGGTAAATATGTGTTTTCTCTCCACTTGGCGTAATATTTCTTTTACTTTGAAGCCGTTTTTCTCCACTTCTGCAATCGCAGACTCCACAGGCAGCTTTCCTGCAAGGTTGGGAAACTGCCACAGGCCCGCCAACAGACCGGTGTCCTCCCTCCGGCAAAGGCCGTACCGGCCGTCGCAGGACAGGATAAATACCGTCTTCTCCTCCCGGCGGCGGGAAGGCTTGGCCATACGGACAGGCAGGCTCTCCGCTGTACCCCGGTTATGTCCAAGGCAAAAAGCTTTGCAGGGACAGCAAGTGCAGTCCGGGCGGCCGTTGGGACCGCAGAGGGTGGCTCCCAGCTCCATGAGAGCCTGGGTGAAATCCCCGGCAGCGGCAGGATATACTCCCTGCAGAGCAGCATGCACCTGCTTTTTGAAGGCAGGTGTGTTGATGGGCGTAGGGTCGTCCGTCAGCCGGGCAACCAGGCGGAGGACATTGCCGTCCACGGCAGGTGTCCTTTGGTCAAAGGCGATAGAGCAGATCGCTCCGGCGGTGTATTCACCAATGCCCGGAAGTGCCAGCACCGCATCATATTCCCCGGGAAATTGGCCGCCGTGCTGCCCCATCACCACCTGTGCCGCTTTTTTCAGATTGCGGACCCGGCTGTAATAGCCCAGGCCTTCCCACAGCTTGTGGAGCTGTTCGTCCGGGGCGTTAGCAAGCATTTCCAGTGTGGGCAGGGCCTGCAAAAAGCGGTTGTAATACCCCTTCACCGCCTCCACACGGGTCTGCTGGAGCATGATCTCCGACAGCCAGATGTGGTAGGGTTCCCTGTCCTGCCGCCAGGGCAGCTCCCGGCGGTTTTCCCGGTACCAGGGCAGCAGCACAGCAGGAAGCTTTGCCAAAATATTTTGTTCCATACTCTGCCACCTCCCGTAAAAAGCTTATTATATTATAATGTAAGGCAGGATATAATTCAAGCTTTTCACCTCTGTGGCTCTGTGAAAAAACTTTCGGTAAAATTTTTTAAAAAAGACTTGCTTTTTCCCGAAAAGTGTGCTAATATACTTTAGCACTTGCGGCAAGTGTATGCGCCGATAGCTCAGTTGGATAGAGTGACTGGCTACGAACCAGTAGGTCGGGGGTTCGAGTCCCTTTCGGCGTACCAAAAAATAAAGGACACCATTTGGTGTACTTTATTTTTTTGTTGCCGATGGGACTCGAATAATGTAAATGCAAGGCTCCGGGGGAGCCTTGCTCGCGAGGGCTTGACCGAGCGAAACCTCTATTTTTGCTAAAAGCAAAAATGCAAACGAGTCCCTTTCGGCGTACTCTGCGTAAGCAGGCCGGGCGTTACGAAGGATATATTTACCGGGGAGAAATGTACAGTTTATCTTCTGCCCATTTACCAGGATTCCCTTCGATGTAGTTCCATATATCACGGTAGTCGTTATCGTTTCGAATCACATGATCGTAAAAGCCTTTCTGCCAAACAGAAAAACCCGCTTTCTTTGAAATAACGCCTTTCATCTGATTGATTGCCGTCGAGATCGTAGGGGCGGCCATTGGCCGCCCGTCAATGTCTGTATGGATCTGCAGCAGCAAATGTATGTGATTTGGCATAACAACAGCGTGATCAACCGTAATTGCGGGATAGTGCCTGGGAATATCATAGATGACCTGTTTTACCATCATGCCAAGATTGGTTAAGGGAATGTTCTCCGGACAGTCATTGGCTGCCTCAATATCCGTCCAAAACAGATTTTTTCGATCCTGTGTACAGACCGTGATAAAATAGGCGTTGGGTGTACTGTAATCATATTCTGTCAGGCGGTTTGGTTTTCGCTTTGGCAATTCCATGTGTATCACCTGTTCTAAATTCTTTAGAAACACAATAGCAAAAATTATCTTTCGTTTCAAGAGCGCCGTTACTCACCACCACCAAAGGCGACAGTGCAGAGCGGGCGGCCAATGGCCGCCCCTACATTCTAAAGAGAAAAACATCCTTTA
>JAZNZG010000020.1:0-2657 GCA_045594825.1 Faecousia sp.
GAGTATTTCAAAGAAACTGGCGTTTATATTCCCATCTGCTCCGACGGCGGCATCGTACACGATTACCACATGACCCTGGCTCTGGCCATGGGTGCGGATTTTTTGATGCTGGGCCGTTACTTTGCCCGGTTTGACGAAGGCCCCACCCCCAAGGTGATGGTGGGCGGTGCTTATATGAAGGAATACTGGGGCGAAGGCTCCAACCGTGCCCGTAACTGGCAGCGCTACGACCTGGGCGGTGCAACCAAGCTGAGCTTTGAGGAAGGCGTTGACTCCTATGTTACCTACGCCGGCCCTCTCCATGACAATGTGGAAGCGTCCCTTTATAAGGTCAAATCCACCATGTGCAACTGCGGCGTTCTCACCATCCCCGACCTGCAGCGGGATGCCAAGCTGACCCTGGTCTCCGCCACCTCCATCGTGGAAGGCGGCTACCACGATGTCACCTTGAGAAACACCTCCCCTGTGAAGTAAAAAGAACTTTACCCCCGGAGAAAACTCCGGGGGTAAATTTTACAGGCCGTTTCGTAACGGTGAACGCATCAAATAAACAGCCGGTCAATGCTCTGGAAGGTATAACCCATTGATTTCCACTTGGTCAGCAGTTCGTCCAAAATTTCCGCGTTGGTTTGGGAAGTGGAATGGAGCAGCACCACAGCACCGTTATGGGTGCGGGGCAGCAGCTTTTCAAAGGCCTCCTCCCGGGTGGGCTGGCTGTCATTGTTCCAGTCCACATACGCAAGACTCCAGAAAACGGTCTTATACCCCAGCTGCTGTGCCATCTCCAAATTTTCCCGGCTGTATAGCCCCTGGGGCGGGCGGTAGTATTTAGGCAGCTCCTTTCCGGTGACCTCCCGAAACAGAGCTTCCAGCTCCGTCAGCTCTTTGGAAAATGCCTCCTTGTCCGACAGCTTGCTCATGTCCGGGTGGTGCATAGTGTGGTTGCCTACAATATGCCCCTCCTCCACCATCCGCCGCACCAGGTCGGCGTTCTTCTGTATATAATTTCCCACAAGAAAAAAGGCAGCAGGCACATCATGTTTTTTCAGCACATCCAGGATCTTTTCGGTGCAGCCGTTTTCGTAGCCGGCATCAAAGGTCAGATATAAAACCTTTTCCCCGGTATCGCCCAGGTAAGCGGCATCATACGCAGACAGCTGCTTTATGCCTGCCGGACCGGAAGGAGCCTGCCCCTCCTGCTGAAAGCTCAGCCCCCAGGCACCGGTCTGCACCGCTGTACCTGCAAACTGGGTGAGGGCTAAAACCACCGCCGCCCCGATGGCACATAAACTGATCCATAAATCTTTTTTCCCCATAGACATCTCCTCCTGTAAGATGTCTATGCGGAAAATTTTGTCATTATACAAACCGCTTCAGCCGAGAGGTTAAAAGAAACGCAAGGCTTATCTTCAAAGCATCCGGCAGCAGATAGGGGACAACGCATTTTAAAAGCACCAGACCGATTCCCATGGCAGTGCCCTCTGTAAGATAAAAACGGTAGAACCAAAAAGAGCCAAAGGCGTAGCAGGCGATAAGTCCCAGTACCATGGCCGGGATCCGCTGCCTGGGAGCGAGGGCTGTGACCAGCCAGTAAAGCAGGGCCCATACCAAAAAGCCCATAATATATCCGCCGGTAGCACCCAAAAGCATACCCGGGCCGCCCCGGAAGCCGGTGAACACCGGAAGTCCCACCGTTCCCAGCAGCAAATACACAAAGACAGATATACTGCCCCGCTTGCCGTTCAGCAGCAGCAGGGCCAACGCCACACCAAAGGTTTGCAGCGTAAAGACCGTATCCCCCACAGGTATGCACAGCCAGGCACACAGGGCAAGCAGTGCGGCAAAAAGGGCACAAAGGGCCATGTTTTTACTTTTCATTACCGCACCTCCTTTTTGGGGATACCATATCATCCCCTTTACGGAAAGTCAAACAGAATCCGCAAAAGAACATGGAATAAATCAGCAAATGACTATTGAAAAATTTTCTTACTTTGTTATAATAAATAGTGGATTACTTTGGGAAATCATCAGCAAAAGATCAATTATAAAACATAAGGAGTGAAATCAAAATGTGCTGTAATCACAAGAGTGTGGATCTGAGCCTGCTGAACGACGTTCTGGAGCATTATGCCGACGTCAAGGGCAGCCTGATTACCATACTGCAGAAGACCCAGGACATTTACGGCTATGTTCCCATTGATGCGGTTTACCACATCGCGGAGCGTACCGGTTTGACACCCGCTAAAATCATGGGTGTTGCCACCTTCTATTCCCAGTTCCGCTTCACTGCTGTTGGTAAGTACCTGATCATGGTATGTAAGGGTACTGCCTGCTACGTTAACGGAGCTGAGCGGATCATTGATGCCATCCAGGAAGAGCTGGGCATTGGCAACAACGAGACCATAGAGGATGGCCTGTTCAGCCTGAGCATCGTTTCCTGCCTGGGCTGCTGCTCTCTGGCACCTGTTATGATGATCAACGAGGACACTTACGGCTCTCTGACTCCCGATAAGGTGAAGAAGATCCTGCGGGACATCCGTGAAAAGGAGGGTAAGTAATGAGCATTAGAATTGTTGTCGGACAGGGCAGCTGTGGTTTGGCTGCCGGTGCCGGTGCGGTTTACTCCGCTCTGGAAGAAAAGCTGAATGCAAACATCC
>JAZNZG010000021.1:0-9809 GCA_045594825.1 Faecousia sp.
GACGCCGCCCAAGGCGATGCGTGCCATTTTTCTGTTCAAGCAACGGGCAATAGAATAGGCAATGGATGTCTTGCCGACACCGGGAGGGCCAACAAGGCAGAGGATCTGTGGCGGCATCTGCGGTGCCATTTGGCGGACTGCGATAGACTCAAGGATCCTTTCCTTCACCTTTTCCAGGCCATAGTGATCCTTATTAAGAATACTATGGGCGGCTTCAACACTTACACGCTCTTTCGTACTCTTATTCCATGGCAGCTCGAGAACGGTATCCAGATAATTTCGCAGAACAGATGCTTCTGCAGAGCCGAAGTGCTGCTTTTTCAGACGCTGCAAATCCTTCAGAAGCTTTTGTTCAGAGCTTTCATCCAAATTCAAAAGAAGGATCTTCTTTTCATATTCGGCAAATTCGGAATCATCGTCCCCTTCTCCCAGTTCGTCACGGATGGCCTTTATCTGCTCACGCAAATAATAGTCCCTTTGCTCCTGGTCGATATAGGCACGGGTCTTCTCCTGAATATCCGATTCTATCTGCAGCATCTGAATTTCCTGACGCAGCATCTGCAGCGTCATTTCCAATCGGCGTACAGGATTTAACTGACATAACAGCTTTGCCTTTTCCGGATAATCGATACCGGAGGTTTGAGCAATAGTATCGGCAATAAAGCCGCAGCTCTCAGATGTGATCAGCCGCAATTGCACGGTTTGAGCAGGGCGTTCAACCAGCTCCAAATATGCACCGAACAGTGTGTTTGCTTCACGGCGAAGGGCACGGGTCCTTAAATTTTCAGGTTCTTTTGCCTGAGAAAGGGATTCCACGATTCCCGCCAGATACGGTTCAGCTTGGGTAATTTCTGAGATCTTTGCACGGCAAAGGCCACTGACCAGTACACGGATATTTTCTCCCTGGGACTTCAGGATCTGCTTGACCTTAACAACTGTTCCAATTGGATACAGGTCCGCAAGACCGGGATCATCCACCATAATATCCTTTTGGGGCACCAAAAGGAGTGTCTGATCCGCTTTCATAGCAGCCTCAAGAGCCAAAGCAGATTTTACACGGCCCACATCAAAATGGACCGTCTGCTCCGGAAATATAGCGATACCACGAAGAGCTAATATCGGCATCTTAGCGGATATAATAAGTTCAGTCATGGTGTTCTCCTTCCTGGAAAATTGCAAAAGGGGGTAGAAAAGCTACCCCCTCTGTTATTGAAAATATTATGCTCCCAGTGCCTTACGGGGATTTGCCTTATCCCGTAAAATTACAGGTTCGCTACCGTCAACACAGGCAGCGGTAACAGTAACCTTACGGATTGTAAGGTCAGAGGGAATGTCAAACATGATCTTAAGCATGATCTGTTCCATTACCGCACGAAGGCCACGGGCACCGATCTGTCTTGCCACAGCCTTTTCAGCAATGGCTTCCAAAGCAGAATCTTCGATAACCAGTTCCACATTGTCCATGGCAAAAAGTTCTGTATACTGCTTTACCAGTGCATTCTTGGGTTCGATCAGGATCCGGATCAGATCTTCTTTTTTCAGATCCTGCAAACATGTGATCACAGGCATACGACCAATCAGTTCCGGAATGATACCGAACTTCAAAAGGTCGTCAGGCTGTACTTTTGCAAGGATCTTGCCGACATCACGGTTCTTCTTGCTTTCAACAGGAGCATCAAAACCGATGGAAGACCGATCCGTTCTTGCTTCAATGATCTTATCAAGACCGTCGAAAGCACCGCCGCAAATGAACAGGATATTGGTGGTATCCAGCTGGATCATTTCCTGGTGGGGATGCTTTCTGCCACCCTGTGGCGGCACATTGGCAACGGTACCTTCCAAAATCTTCAGCAGTGCCTGCTGCACACCTTCGCCGGAAACATCACGGGTGATGGACGCATTCTCACTCTTGCGGGCGATCTTATCCATTTCATCGATATAGATGATACCATGCTCGGCACGTTCTACATCAAAGTCCGCAGCCTGCAGAAGACGCACTAAGATATTCTCCACATCATCACCCACATAGCCGGCCTCTGTCAGTGTAGTGGCATCCGCAATTGCAAAGGGAACATCCAAGATTTTGGCCAAAGTTTGGGCAAAGAGGGTCTTACCGGAACCAGTGGGGCCAATGAGCAGAATATTGCTCTTCTGAAGCTCTACATCGCTGTTTGCAGACAGATAGATGCGTTTATAGTGATTGTATACAGCAACAGCAAGAGCGACTTTAGCGTCCTCCTGGCCGATGATGTAATTATCCATATATGCCTTCATCTCCATGGGAGTAGGAAGATGATCGGGCATATAGTCATTGGGTTCATTATCCCGGAGCAGATCACAGCATGCCTCAACACATTCACTGCAGATATAGACACCGGGACCTGCGATCAAGCGGGTTTGTGCCTCCCCTTTTCCGCAGAAGGAACAGCAAACAATCTGTTCGTCTGTCTTGGACATGAACAAGTTACCGCCTTTCAGGAATATTAGTGACGCTCAAGAACGCGGTCAATCAGGCCAAATTCCTTAGCCTCATCAGAAGTCATGAAGTTATCACGTTCACAGGCCAAAGTAACCTCGTCAACACTCTTGCCGGTGTTTTCAGCCAAAATGCGGTTCATGCGTGCCTTAATGGTTTCCAAACGCTTCATGTGGATGGCCATATCGGTGATCTGACCCTGTGTTCCTGCAGAAGGCTGATGGATCATGATCTCTGCATTGGGTAGAGCCATACGCTTGCCCTTGGCACCTGCAGCCAGCAGGAACGCACCCATGGATGCAGCCATGCCAACGCAGATGGTAGCCACGTCGCACTTGATGTACTTCATGGTGTCGTAGATTGCCATACCGGCAGTCACACTGCCGCCGGGGCTGTTGATATAAAACTGGATATCCTTATCCGGATCCTGGGCTTCCAGATACAGCATCTGAGCCACAATAAGGCTGGCGGTGGTATCGTTCACTTCTTCGGACAGGAAAATGATACGGTCGTTCAGCAGACGGGAAAAAATATCGTAGCTACGCTCTCCCCGGCTGGTCTGCTCAACAACATAAGGTACTAAACTCATGGTTATGTCTCCTTTCAGGGGTTTGAAACATTCTAACCATTTACAGGGCGGGTTATTCCTCGGAGGCAGCCTCTTCAGCCTTGGGAGCGACAGCAACTGCGGAATCGACGATGACCTTAACAGCCTTGCGGGTCTCCAGGCTGGACTTGATCTCTTCAGCGGGAACCATGCCCTTGATCTTTTCAACTTCCAGTTCGTACTGCTTAGCCATTGCTTCATACTCAGCAGCGATGTCTTCCTCGGAAACAGAAACACCCTCGACCTCAGCGATCTTAGCCAGGGTCACATTGATCTTAGCCTGCTTCTCAGCAGCGGGACGGAAAGCATTGCGCATGGTGTTCAGGTCGCCGCCCATCATCTGTGCATACTGCTCCATGGAATAGCCGCTCATCTGCAGCTGATAGCCAAAGCGTTCCATCTGATTGTCCAGCTCGGCTTCAACCAGAGCAGCGGGCATATCAACGGTAATATTCTCAGCAGCCTTCTCAACGCAAGCCTGTTCAAAAGCGGAGTCAATCTGCTTCTGTGCGTTCTCCAGAGCCTTTGCACGAATGTCAGCCTTCAGCTCTTCCAGAGTATCAAACTCGGAAACATCCTTTGCAAACTCGTCATCCTGTGCAGGAACATTGGTGGCAGTAATCTTGTTTACCTTAACATGGAAGACAACAGGCTTACCAGCCAGCTCTGCGTGGTAATCCTCGGGGAAAGTGATGTCGATATCCTTCTCTTCGCCTGCAGACATGCCAACGACCTGCTCCTCAAAACCGGGAACGAAAGAACCGGAACCCAGCTTCAGATCAAAGTTCTCGCCCTTACCACCGTTGAAGGGAACGCCATTGTCAAAGCCTTCAAAGTCGATATTGGCAGTGTCACCCATCTCGGCAGCACGCTCGACAGTTTCAGTAGAAGCAACATTCTGTGCCATACGGTCCAGCTCAGCCTGTACCTGGTCGTCAGAAACAACTGCCTCAGCCTTTTCCACTTCCAGACCCTTGTAGTCGCCCAGAGTGACTTCAGGATAAACTTCAGTGGACAGCGCCAGAGTGACGATGTTATCTTCGCTGATCTGCATATCTTCCAGGCTGGGACGGCCAATTGCCTTGACGTCCTGACCAATAACAGCATACTCATAAACCTCGGGGAAAATCTCCTCCAGGCCATCTTCATAAAAAACATGAGCACCGTACATAGCTTCGATCATCTTCCGGGGTGCCTTGCCCTTACGGAAGCCGGGGATCATGATGCTCTTACGAGCCTTCATATAAGCCTTCTGTACGCCGGACTCCATCAGTTCCTTGTCGATCTCAACAACGATGGTAGCCTTGTTGCCGTTTCTTTCAATGCTCTTAACATTCATGGTTGTTTTTCCTCCCATAATCAGACCGTTAAAACAGTCTTTCTATATTCTTATTTTGCATCCGAAATATTTTAGCAGATAAAGCAGGAAATGTCCACACTTTTCTTAAAAAATTTATGACATTACCAAGTAAGGTTTAAAATCCAAACGATCCGCGGAAACGAGTTTGAACTCGATGCCATCCCATAGTCCCTCCAAAGCAAGGCCGTGACTGGCACCGTGGAGGTGGCCGTAATAACAGCGGCGAACATCATATTTTTTAAAAAGCTCCAGGATCTCCGGACATTCATAGCCCTTATACCGTGGCGGGTAATGGAGAAATACGATTTTTGGCAAATCACCGGCAGACTTCAATGATGTTTCCAGACGGATCAGTTCCCTGCGAAAAATTTTCTCATCATGCTCTCCGTCCTTTTCCTCTTCAAAGAACCAACCTCTTGTCCCGCAAATCGCCATGCCTTCATATTCATAATGATTGTTATTTAAAATGAACTGATCTGTAAAACCATTTGCTTCACAAAATTTGTAAAATTTGGACGCGGTACTCCACCAATAATCATGATTACCCTTCAGGATAATCTTCCTGCCGGGGATCTCGTTGATCCAGGCAAAATCCTCCACCGCACTCTGCAGATCCAACGTCCAGGACAGATCGCCCAGCAGCACGGTTGTATCCTCAGGACGGATTACAGACATTCCCTGTTTCAGTTTTTCCATATATCCGCTCCAGGCACCGCCGAAAATGTCCATTGGCTTTTCGGCACTCAAGCAAAGGTGCAGATCACCGATTGCGTACAGAGCCATTATTTTCTCCTTACAGTTTCATTCTTATTTCTTCTTTTGGCATACAGAGGATACCGGATAAAAGCTCCTCCGAAAGCACCGGACTGTCATCAGCCAGCAGCAGTGTTCCGCAGCTTTCACCTGTACCGGAACGGTAGTCCTGCAGACCACCGTATGCGGCAGATGTATACGGGTCAATAATGTATCCATTGGACCGATATACACTGGAAATAACGGATCTGATCCGCTTTCCACTGACGACGCCAACAAAGAATCCGTCATTTAAACGCAACAATGATTCTTCGTCCAAATCATAAACACCACCATTTGAGCAGATCTGAGCATAACGCAGAGCCTCATCAATACCAAGCGTGCCGTATATCAGCCGTTCAGCAGATATAGGACACGGATAATCCAACTCCGGAAAATCCGTATGGATCACCGCTGCTCCTGTATTGTACTCTCCACGGTGCAGAAGGTCCCAAATGCCGCTGTTTTCATTGCAACCACAGATGATCCTGCCCAGCGGCAAACCCATTTTACGGGCATACCAGGTGGCCACAGGCATACTGAAGTCACCGGATATTACTGCAATATCCGGACTATTGATTCCTTCGCGGGATAATTCTCCATACAAACCAAACAGCACGGCAATACGAATGGCGATTCTTGCCCAATCCGTAGGTTTCTCAACATTTGTACCGCACAGCTTGTTATAAATATTCCGTTCGATGTATGCATAGCAGGAACCGGGGTTATGCCACAGTTCACCAACCAAAAGGCGGTGCGGCATGGTTTTCAAACGGAACGGGTTCCGCCCTGCGGCAAAATCCACATCCCACCCGGTAATACCGCTCGAAAAGAAAAGATTTAATACCTGAGCAACAGCCCCACCAAACCCGTTTTCTTTTAATGCGTATATTTCTTCTTTCGTAAAGGTCGGGATGCGAAACGGCACAAACAGTCCCCCATCCGGTGCCCGATCTTCATGAAGGACACGGTAGGCAGTAAAAGAACAGGTCTTGTCTCTTGTGCTTACATACAGCAACGCTTCATCACTCCTACGGCGTTATTCCAGAAAATATCGTATACAGTTGTTTCGCTTAAACCTCGCTTCAGCATGCAGTCAGCAAGCTTGGGGTAATCCTCTACACCGGCAAATCCGTCGGGCAGATTATCGCATCCGTCGAGATCACAACCAAGGGCAATATGCTTACCTGCGGGGTCAAGTTCAATGAAATGCTGAATATGATCACAAACCGTATCAAGGTTCGGCCGTTCTCCCAAAAATTCAGCACACATGTTGATGCCGGCTACGCCCTCGGATTTACAGATTGCACAGAACATCTCATCTGTCAGATTACGGCTTACATTCCATACAGCGCGGCTGTTGGAATGAGATGCGATCACCGGAGCGGTTGTGATATTCATAATATCCCAGAACGCCTCATCGCTGATATGGCTAACATCAATGATCATACCAAGCCGCTGTGCTTCCTTAACATACTTAATTCCCAAAGGTGTCAGACCACCGCCGGTAACATGAGAGCCTGCCAAGGGATTCTTTTCATTCCAACCAAGAGAAGTGATCCTAAATCCGTACTCATATAAGGATTTCAAAAGCATAGGATCATAGCTGATACCGGCCGTTCCCTCCAGCGTTAAAATGCCGGACATTTTCCCCTCTGAAAGATTACGTTCCACATCATCGGCACTGAAAGCCTGAGTGATCACATCAGAATTTCTACGCATACCGTCAATAATCCCGGTAAGTTCTCTTGTAAATACGGCTTCCGGTGAAATGGGCAGCGGTAAGGTTGCATTGTCAGATGTAAAACAGGCAAAGCATTGGGCATATCCGGGCAGCTTCCCTGCCCTGTTTAAATCAATATGGTACGCATTTTTACGCAATGAGTGGAATGAATTATACTGGGGATTGAGCAAGGCAAATGCTGTATCACAATGCAAATCAAATACCGGGAATTTCATTAAAAGGCATCCTCCAAGTGGTTAATTTGCGGATTCTCGGTCTGCAAGCCATCCGGTGCATATATCTCAATCACATCAAACCTGGGTTGAAGCTTGGTTGGATTTTGTGATAAGTACAATTCTGCGGTCGTACGCAGCCGTTCCTGCTTGCTTTGATCCACAAATTCGCTTGCACGGGCGAATTTATCCGACTTTCGTAGCTTTACTTCCGCAAAAACCAAGTATTTGCGGTTGGCTACGATCAAATCGATCTCACCGAAACGGCTACGGAAATTGGTGGCAATCAACTTATACTTTTTCTTTTTGAAGTACTCTGCCGCCAAGGCTTCGCCCCAGGCACCGGTAACATTATTTTTCCCCATAAAATTTCTTCAAAAAGCTTATGCGATGGATCGGACAGTGTCCCAAGTTCCGCAAAGCTTCGTAATGAGCTTTTGTGCCGTAACCCTTATGGATCTCAAAACCATATCCGGGATACTCGTCAGCCATCTTCAGCATGTAATCATCTCTTGTGACCTTGGCCAAAACCGATGCTGCCGCAATGCTGGCAGACAGGCTGTCACCGTGCACAACAGTCTGCACAGGAACACCAAAGTCCTTGGAACGGTTACCATCGATCAGCAACAGATCAGGTCTGACACTAAGCTGTGTAACAGCACGTTCCATTGCAAGATAGGTTGCCTGGAGAATATTGATTTCATCGATCTCACAATGATCTGCAAAAGCGATTCCGTAAGCAATTGCCTGTTGTTGAATCACCGGTACAAGTTCACGACGGCGTTTATCGGAGAGCTTTTTGCTGTCATCCAAGCCGGGAATTTCAGTATTGGGAGGCAGGATAACAGCAGCAGCACAAACAGGACCGGCCAAGGGGCCCCTGCCCGCTTCATCAACGCCGCAGATCAGCTTATATCCTTCTGCGAAATATTGATCTTCAATTTCCCACATATTTTTCTGGCTCATACTTCATCCTCCGGAAGTTCTAAAGTTATCAAGCCAAGCTTACCGGACCGATACTCGTCCAAAAGAACCTTTGCCATTCTTTCCGTGTGGATCTCCCCTCTTGCAAGCAGATAACCGCGTTTACGACCTGCTTCTTCCAAAAGCTTATATCCGGGCGTATTCTCAGGCATATCCACTTTATACCGCTGACGCAATGTGTCGGGGTAATGTTTCCACAAAAGCTCCATGAGGTAGCAAGCCAGCTCTTCGGTGTCGATCACATTTTCCTTTACCGCACCGGTGTATGCAAGCTTCATGCCTACATTGGGATCATCAAATTTAGGCCATAAAATACCGGGTGTGTCCAAAAGCAAAAGACTGCTGTCAACCGTTACCCACTGTTTTCCACGGGTAACACCGGGACGGTTTTCAGCCTTGGCACCTTTTCGCCCCGAAATCTGATTGATCAGTGTGGACTTACCAACATTGGGAATACCTACCACCATAACACGCATAGGCTTATTCATGCCTTTGGCAGCATCCCGTTCCAGCTTTTCTTTCAATACAGACCGAACAGCAGGTTGGAATTCTGTAATGCCTTTTCTGTGCTTGCAGTCAGTAGCAACAGCAGCCATACCCTTTTGACGGAAATAGGCCAGCCACCGTTTCGTGGCATTGGAATCAGCCAGGTCCATACGGTTAAGCACAATGATCCGCGGTTTATTTCCACAGATGGAATCGATGTCCGGATTGCGGCTGGAAATGGGGATTCTGGCATCAACGATCTCACATACTGCGTCCACAAGCTTCAAATCCGCTTCGATCTGACGCCTTGTTTTTGTCATATGACCGGGATACCATTGTATATTCATGCGATCATCCATTACGATAATGCTCCAATTCTACTAAATTCACGCTCGGAAAGTCCACCGTTATTGCCGGGGAACACCAGCAAGATCGCTTTTCCCAGCACCTGTCTGGTGTCAATAAGGCCGATCTCCGGATCTCTGCTGTCTTTTGATCTGTTGCGGTTATCGCCCATAACAAAGATACAGCCCTCATCCACAACAAGAGGGAATGTCATCCCCTCCTCCTGGTTGGTAGGCGTTAAAGTATAAGGCTCGTTCAACATTACACCATCAACCGAAACCACGCCTAAGTCAAAATCTATATCAACTGTTTGGCCTTCCGTTGCGATCACACGCTTAATAATAGGCTCTCCGTCTTTAAAATCAGCCTTTGTGGCAACAATAATATCGCCGTGCTTTGGCTCAGCATAGAAAACATTATTTAATAAAAGAAGATAATCACCATCAATGAGCGTATCATTCATAGACGGACCTGAAACGATTACAATGCGAAACAGCAGCAGCAATACAAGAACAATTCCTGCCAATAAGCAGACAAGATCGTGCAGATACAATAGAATGCCGTTCTTAAGTCCCCCGCTGTCCGGCCCCCGGTCTTTATTCTGTTCGATATGGTCCATACTCCAGACCTCCTAACGATCGGTACCGAGTACCGTTTTTTTGATTATAAACGATTTTAGGCAATAAAAAAAGAGGGTTGCCCCTCTTTTTTTATTGAATTTTGAATTAGACGCGTTCCTTGACCTTTGCAGCCTTACCGAAGCGATCACGCAGGTAGTACAGCTTTGCACGGCGGACCTTACC
>JAZNZG010000022.1:0-3676 GCA_045594825.1 Faecousia sp.
CGGGCTGAGCCAGGTCACAGGTACGGCTTACGATATTGCTGTCATCGCTTGCAATGCCATCGGCTGTCAACGCACGCACCTTGTAATAGTAGGTGGTGCCTGCCGTTGTGGAGGTGTTGATCAGCTTTGTGCCGATCGTGGTTTTCAGCAGGGTGTAGGTTTCGCCGCCGTCCACAGAGCGGTATACCTCATACGCGGCAGCATCGGCCACGGCATTCCAGCTCAAGACCGGCTTGCCGTCGCTGGCCCGGTTGGTAACGGTCAGCTCCGGTGCTTCGCACACCACTTCTTCCCACTGTGCCACCATGCGGAAGCTGGCGGCCCTGTCGATACGGGCAATGCGGTTATAGGTCACACCCACAGCATAGATGTTCTTGGTATATCCCTTTTCGGCTGCCGCTTTCTCCGTGAGCCACTCCAGGGTGGTACCGTCAGCACTGGCACAACGCCACTTGTTGATGTCCTCATTTTGCAGCGTCCAGCCTACAAATTTGTAGCCGGATTTCTGGAAGGTACATTCCGGTACCTGGAAGCCGGTACCCACATCAAAGTAAATGGGGTCCATGGTGCCGGTTCCGCCGTTGGCGTCGAAGGTAACGGTGTCCACATAGGTGCCTGCAAAGGCCATGTAGTCCATGTTGCTCCAGCCCACGGTGCCGTTGTATTCATACTTGCCCCAGTTGCCCACTGAATCCGTGATCTTTACTTTGGTATTGTCCGGAACACGCTGTAACTGGGTATAGTCGGGGGAAGGACCGTCCCGGTGTCTCAAGCCCTCGCTGGTATCCGAGATGTCGATGGTATACCAGCCGGTGGGATACTCGTAATTCGTGGCACGGGTGATGCCCACATAGGTATAAGATGAATACTTGATGGTATGCTTTTTCACGATGCACCTTTGGGTGGAATCGGTAGTCCAGTTGCTGTCCACCACGGTGACCGTTTCGTCATTAATGGAATAGAGGATCGCAGAGTGTAAGCTGCTTGAGGTGGAATTTCCCACCCGGATCACATCGCCGGGCTGGGCATACTTGAGCATATTGGCTTTGTTGAACTTAACAAAAGCCACTTCCTTGGTGGTTACAACATCGGCACTGTCCTGGGCAAACACATACCACTGGGCATAGTTGGCAAAGCCGCAGCAGGAGTATCCCCGGACTAAGGTGCCGTTGTTATAATAATGGGTAAAGGTGTTGGCGGTCTTTAGGGAAGCTGGGATCATACCGTTGGTAGCCTCATCCAGCCAATCTGTTGCCACCACATTGCCCAATGCACATGTACTGGCACCATCGGAAGACGCTGCCTTTTGTGTGGTGGTAAAAAACTTGCCGGCCAACTGTGCCACCAGCAGGTCCAGCTTTTCCGCCACCTGGGGCTGGGTCACAGCATCCGGTGTGGCGGCATGCACCACGGGCACCGCCATACACAACAGCACAACTGCCAGCAGGCCTGCGAGCAATCTTTTAAAGGTTTGCATCTTTTCTTCCTCCCGTTCCATTTATTGGTAAATCCATTATACGGCAACGCTTTTTAAAAATCAAGAATATTTCACAAAAAGCCACGGCAGGGCGTCTGCCGTGGCTTTTGAATTTTATTATACGCGGCCTTCCAGCTGGTTATCGTAGTGCAGGTCGTAAGCCTTTTCCTCGGGGGTGAACTTACGCAGGGTGTTGATGGTCTCGCCATTCTTCCACTTGCGGTCGCCAACGGGCTCGGTAGTACCCATAACGGTGACATTGACCTGACGGTGACGGGCACGAACATGGTCCCAGTCGATGAAGTAGATGTGGGCAAATTCGCCGCCATCCAGAACACCGTCCTTAATGGTCATGGCTTCGCTGCGGCCGAAGAATACGGAACGCAGGTGGCCATCGGTATTCATGGAGGTGTAGTTGCCGGGCTCGTCAACATAGCGGCCGAACTGTGCGTGGATGGGGCCGGGATGACGGTAGTCGCCTTCGTTGGTGTAGTCGGGGATCAGCTTACGCATGATATCCAGCAGGTCGTGCTGCAGGTACTCCAGATCGAAGGAGTCGATGTCATGGGAGCATTCCTGGATCATAACGGAGCAGGTGGTGTGGTGGGAAGCGATGGTAACAGTACCGTTCATAACGCCGGAGTCCTTGACGATCTGCATGACTTCCTTGGAAATGTCATGGAAGGTGGGGATCCAGCCACGGGACTGCAGTTCCAGTTCTTTCTGATATACCTTAAATTCCATTGTGTTATCCTCCAATAAAAATTATGTACTATTTAATGACGCTCGTCCCAGGCTTTGCGGACGGCGGCGATCATTTCATCCACCATTGCGGCACGGTCAGCCGCCTTGGCAACACCGGAAGAAGAGCCGGTGGCATCGGCACCTGCGATAATGGTATCGTATACATCCTGGCCGTTGGAAATGCCTGCTGCGGTAAGAACAAGAACGTTCTCATCCACCTTCTTGACACACTGGGTTGCGGCAGCCACATACTCGGGACCTACACTGACACCGGTGCCAATGAGTTCAGAAGGCTCTGCCACAACGACGGTAGGCTTCAGGGCCGTAATTTTGGAAGCCTCTGCCATAGAATCCGCACAGACCATGGTCATCAGACCCACTTCCTTGGCACGGGCAATGGTTGCAGCCAGGGTGTCGAAATCCAACGGCTTTTCCACATGGTTCAGCTGTGTGCCCTCCGCACCTGCGGCCACCAAGGCCTCTGCCAGGGTGTCAGCCGTGCCTCTGCCCACGGGAATCGGGTCCATGTGGGGGGCAAATACATGGATGTGTTTCGTTGCATCAACCACTCTGCGGATGTCCACCACAGGGCAGGTAAAAATGATGTCTACATCATACTTTTCACTTGCCTGGTCGGCAGCCAATGCCAAAGATAAAATATCATCTCCATAGAGATAGGACTTGGGACCAATTTCAAAAAACGGGGCTTTGATATCTCCCTTAGCCATAACAGCTCCACCTTTCTTTGTGATACTTCTATTTTATATTTTTTTATCAATTAGTCAACTATGATTTATATGTTTTACCACTGTTTATTTGTACGCTTTGGGACTTGAAAAAGAAAGGGAGAATTTGTATTATTATTGTATACTGCAATTAAAAAGGAGACCTACATATGATCAGCAACGAAGCTCTGCAAGCCGCAAAGCAGGCCTATGATATTGAAGCCGCCTGCATTACCGAAATGAAGGACTATCTGGACGATGTGCAGTTTTCCAAAGCCGTGGAGCTGCTGTGTAACGCTCCCAAGATCGGTGCTGCCGGCAGCGGTCATTCCGGCATTTTGTGCCAGCACTTCTGCCATCTGATGTGCTGCATCGAGCGTCCGGCACGGTTCATCTCTCCTGCCGAGGCCGTACACGGAGCCACCGGTTATCTCCAGAGCGGCGATGTGATGGTATTCGCCTCCCGGGGCGGCAAGACAAAGGAGCTGCTGCCCATCGTGGACATCTGCAAGGCCAAGGGCGTGCGGATCATTACCATCACCGAGAATATGGAATCTCCCCTGGCTCTGGCTGCCGATGTGGTCATTAAACAGCATGTAAACCGGGAGACCGACAAGTGGAACGCCCAGGGCACTACCAGCTCCACCGCCCTGTGCATGATCTTCCACGCCCTGCAGGCCGCCATGATCGAGGAAACCGGCTATCAGGCAGAGCAGTTTGCTCTGATCCA
>JAZNZG010000023.1:0-1813 GCA_045594825.1 Faecousia sp.
GCAGTTTTGAATAGAAGATTTTTCTTCTCAGCTGTCACCGGTGACCGCAGGAATACTGGATGTATTCCAAGGAAGACGGGGGCGGCTGTGGAGGAAAGGATTCATTCAAAACCGTGTAAATCCCCATGTGAGGCCGCCCAACAGGTTCCGTTTTATTTCTTTTTACGCCAGGGATACAGGCAGACCACCGCTCCTGTGAAAGCACCCAGGGTGTTATGAAACACATCGTCAATTTCCGCTGTTCCCAGGGAAAGAGCATACTGGCAGTATTCCACACCGGCACAGAGCGTACCCAAAAGTAGTGTACTCAGCACCAGCCGTAGTATGCCGTTCCATTTTTTTGGCAGCACTTCACACAGAAACAGGCCTGCAGGATATGCCAGTATTATGTTCATAAAGTTCATTCGCAGGATCTCCCGGTTGCCCCCTGCCAGCAAAGCACGGTAGGTGTGAAACAGCGTCAGTATGGGTGCGTGCTCTACCCCGTCCGGAGAACGGCCGTGAAGGGTTTGAGCATAGATCAGCATAAGGCCTGCCGCCAATCCTGCATACACCAGGATCTTCCACCATGTCTTTCGTCCGTACCGATTCCGCAAAAGGCAAAAGATCACGGACATCGCCGCCACTACCGCCGCAAGGGTTTTCAGCGGCAGGCAGTAGATAAATTGAAATACTTTTGAAAAACTCATAACCTTTTCTGTTACATCACCGTTCGCCGGATGCCTTCTTCTGCAGACACCACCCGGTACTCACCCAGCTTGCAGGCAGCCACTTCTTCCGTGTATTTGAAGCCGCCAAAAAGTTTCCGGATCAGCTTGGTTTTCATAAACGGGCGGAACAGCCCAGTGCAGGATATGCTCCGTTTTTGGGGGCAGATGGTATGGAACACTTCATAGGTGCTGAGCGGTTCCTTGTCCTGGGCGTGGTAGATACCGGAGCAGCTGGAATTTACGATGAGCCAGCACAGCTCTGCCAGGTTGTCTATGTAAACCATGCCCATTTTTACATCGGTGAACGCCCTGGGCAGCACCGGTAATTTTTTTGCCAGCTTTTCCAGTACCGCCACATGCTTGCCGCGGCAGCCTTTTCCGTATACAAACACAGGACGCACCACAGATACGCAAAAGCTTTCGTCCATCAGTTGCTGCAGCTGCTGTTCTGCCTGAAATTTGCTTTTCCCGTAAAAAGCAGCAGGCTTCAAAGGGGTATTTGCATCGATCTGTCCATGTGCAGGCAAGCTTCTGCCTACCGCGTACACCGACACAGAACTGAAAAACAGAAACTGCTTCACGCCCTGAGCCTTGGCATATTTGGCAAAGGACACCGGCAGTATCACATTAAGCTGTTCATACTGCTCCCAGTCCTTGACCTCCGGCCGGTGTACCAAAGCTGCGGCAAATATGACTCCATCATACGGGGAAAGGTCCATGTTCTTCCAGCCATCATCCCGGACGCTGATATACTCCACCTCCGGTGCCGGCTGTTTTTTTGCAAACCACGCTCCAACACCCCGCCCGATAAAGCTGTTTTCTCCAACGATCAAAATTTTCATATTGACCCCTTAAGCAATCATCACTTTATACCGTTTATACGGTCTGTCAATTTCCCGGCTTTATAAAATGCTCTGCTTGGAATAATATCCGGGATACAGCCGTCTTGTTTATATTCCGGGAAGTACACAGAGTCCACATGGTCTGCATACTTGGCATTCGCTGTAAACAAAGCCTTGGGATACGAGATTCTCTGCCACTTTTCAAACACTTCCTCCGTAAAACCGTCCCGGTCCGTGGACAACACAACGATGCGGTCATAC
>JAZNZG010000024.1:0-2982 GCA_045594825.1 Faecousia sp.
AGGAGTTCCTCTCCGGTGCCGGCCTGGATGACCTGCTGTGCGTTTGGACCAGTACCCGGGGCTTCCTGGATGCCGAGGCAGGCCAGTCTATCCCGGTGCTGTGCGTGTTCGACAATGAGGAGGTGGGCTCTACCACCTATCAGGGTGCCGACTCCTCTTTCCTGGAGTCCATCCTGGAACGGATCTGCAAGGTCAGAGGCCTGAATATGCCCCAGATGCTCAGTCAGTCCTTCGTCATTTCCGCCGATAACGGTCACGCCGTCCATCCCAACCACCCCGAATTCGCAGACCGGGAAAATGCTCCCGAGGTCAACAGCGGCATCGTGCTGAAATTCCACGCCAACCGGAAGTATACCACCGACGGCTTCTCCGCCGCCATCTTCCGGTCCGTATGCAAGCTGGCAGAAATATCTTCCCAGGATTACTGCAACCGTGGCGACCTCCCCGGCGGATCTACCCTGGGCAATGTGAGCATCAGCCATGTGTCCGTGCCCTCTGTGGATATCGGCCTGCCCCAGCTGGCCATGCACTCCTGCTATGAGACCGCAGGTGTACACGATATTGAAGATATGTACAAGTTCTTCAAGACCTTCTTCAGCAAGGCCATCATCTCCCCAAGAGAGTGGACATTCCAGCTTAAGTAAATAAATATGCAGACACTTGGGTGGCCACCTGAGTGTCTGTACTTTTTTGTATAAAAATACAACCGGCACCGCCGGGGGTTATGATTTGGGGATACGCACACCTGCGGTGCTTGGAATGACGGTGTTTTGCTGATGGCTTTTGCGGGCGACCAATGGTCGCCCCTACGAATGGCAACGAAACATGCCCCGGCTTCCATATGCCCGCGTCAGAGGGGCCGTTGGCTGTTTTGCGGGCGACCAATGGTCGCCCCTACGAATGGCAACGAAACCTGCCCCGGCTTCCATATGCCCTCGTCAGAGGGGGCCGTTGGCTGTTTTGCGGGCGACCAATGGTCGCCCCTACGAAGGCCAACGAAACATGTCCCGGCTTCCATATGCCCGCGTCAGAGGGGGCCGTTGGCTGTTTTGCGGGCGACCAATGGTCGCCCCTACCGTGCGTAATTGGGTGTGGGCACCGCCCACCGGCCGTAAGCAAAACGAAAGCAAGGGGGAGATAGAGATGGAGAAAGAGAAAGAGAAAGAGCAGGAGATAGAGTAAAAGTATAAGTTAAAGAACAATTGGGGCAAGAAGGAGTTGGAGATGGAATTTAAGACGGAGATGGAGTCAGAGTTTAAGTCCAAGGGGAAGCACGAATGTGCTTCCCCCATAGGCGGGAGGGACACAAAGATCACAGAGCATTTATATGATATTTCCAAATGGGGAACGGATCGCCACGCCAGTTTGTGAACTGTCATCGAAATGACGGGGGAGAACGACTACCCCTCAGTCAAAAATCAGAGATTTTTGACAGCTCCCCTGACAAGGGGAGCCGGGGCGTATGGAAGTCGGGAGCGTATGGATGGCGGGGAAGAAAAATGGTTATTTGCCGGAAATTATTTCTTCGAAAGGCTGTTTTATCTTGACAAATGTGGTAAAAAGTATTACTCTTTTAAGGTATGGCTGAAAACAGTACCTTTTGCCGGAACGGGGTTTTGCACCCCCGCCGCTGGGAGCCATAAACTATCTTTAGGAGCGATACCATGCGTCAAAGCGGCGTTTTAATGCATATTACCTCTCTGCCCGGCCCATACGGCATCGGCACCATGGGCAAAGAGGCTTATAAATTTATTGACTTCCTCGAAAAGGCAGGGCAGTCCCTGTGGCAGATCCTGCCCCTGTCCCCCACCGGCCACGGTGGATCCCCCTATCAGTCCTGCTCCACTTTCGCGGGCAACCCCTATCTCATCGACCTGGATATGCTGGTGGAGGAGGGCCTGCTCACCCGGGATGACCTCAAGGACATTGACTGGGGTACCAACGAGACCCGGGTGGACTTCGGTAAAATCTACAACAACCGCCTGGCTGTTCTCAGAAAAGCCCATGAGCGGTTCGTGCCCGATGAAGAATTTGAAGTTTTCCGGGTGGAGAACAGCGTATGGCTGGCGGACTACGCCCTTTACATGGCTCTGAAAGATAAAAACGGCGGCAAGGTCTGGAACCGCTGGGAGGATCCCCTGAAGTTCCGTGACCCCGAAGCCATTTGGCAGGCCCGCCAGGAGCTGAAGCCCCAGACCCGGTTCTACCGCTTCGTGCAGTACCTGTTCCACAAGCAGTGGAATGCCCTGCGGGAATATGCCCACAAGGCAGGCATCCGCATCATTGGCGATGTGCCTATTTATGTCCCCCTGGATTCTGCCGATGCCTGGGCCAATCCCGAGCTGTTCCAGCTGGATGAAAACCTGGACCCCGTCAGCGTGGCAGGCTGTCCCCCCGACGGCTTCAACGAGGACGGTCAGCTTTGGGGCAACCCCCTGTACCGCTGGGATGTGATGGCCAACAACGGCTACGGCTGGTGGGTCAACCGCCTGGCTGCCGCCGGCCGCTGGTATGATTGCGTCCGGCTGGACCATTTCCGTGGCCTGGAGAGCTACTGGTCCGTTCCCTACGGCCACAAGACCGCCCGGAACGGTGAGTGGGTGAAAGGTCCCGGCCTGGACTACGTCCGGACCGTGACACAGAAGCTGCCGGAGATGGAAATGATCGCCGAGGACCTGGGCTTCCTTACCCCCCAGGTGCTGGCTTTGCGGGATGCGTCCGGCTATCCCGGTATGAAGGTGCTGGGCTTTGCCTTTGACAGCAGAGAGCCTTCTGATTACCTGCCCTACAATTACAGCCCCAATACCGTGTGTTACACCGGTACCCACGACAATATGACCACCCGTCAGTGGTTCGACGCCGCCCCCAAGGACGCTGCCGACTACGCCAAAGAGTATATGCATCTGACGGAGGATGAGGGCATCGTGTGGGGCGTCATCCGCACCGCCATGGCCTCTGTGTCCAATATGGCCATTATCCCCA
>JAZNZG010000025.1:0-6167 GCA_045594825.1 Faecousia sp.
CCGATGCACCTTTTTTCGGCAGCGGAATATCTTGGAATGAGCGGTAAATCCGCCAAAAAAATTCCGGAGGTATTCCTTATGTGTAACAACAACTTCTGCGGCAACTACTGGTGGATCATCATTCTGATCCTGCTGTTCTGCAACTGCGGCGGCAATATGTGGAGCAACAACGGCTGCGGCTGCGAGACCGATCGCTGCGGCTGCTGCTAAACTGAGCATTAGACAAAGGGGCACCCAATAGGGTGCCCTGTACTTATAGCAGATTCCACCAGGTGAAACGGTGTGCGTCGGCCATAGCCTCCACCAATTCCGAAAGCTGGGCACAGCAGGCACTGAAATGCACGCTGTCGGCTGAGCGTGCGTAAACCTCCATTTCGGAAAACAGTCCGTCGATTTCGTCCATGGGACTGTGGTCGGCAACCATGGCAAAGCATTTCCAGTGGTCATACCAGCCGTTTTTTGCTGATTCAGCAAGAGCAATACTCTTTTCCATATCTCCTGAAAGGGCATCCTGAGAAGCCTGTTCAAGCTGCTGGGCGATGGGAGCGGCGGCAGCATCCATGGAAAAGGCAACAAAAACACCCAGGATCAAGAACACCGCCAAAAGGCAGATCCCCAAATAAAACCGATGCTCCATATCACAGCTCCTTCCGGTAAAAAACCACCCGGTCTGCTCCATCAACGGTAAGCAGCCAGGTGTCCTGCAGGCTTACATTCTGCTGCCGCAGGATCGTTTGCACCCACCGGGCATCCTTTTTTGCCTTGGACAGGTTTTCGCTCAAAAGCTTCCCGTCGGATATGATGGTAACAGGCAGGTATTGCTTTCGGGCGGGAATACCCGCCTCCTTGGCACTTGCAGGCCGTTCCTTGGGATAGGGAAAAACGGATAGGTTTCCGTTGGTCTCCAAAATGGCATACTGCACGCTCCGCAGATCCAGCACATCCTTTTCCCTTAAATGCCCCGTAAGCTCGTCCAAAGTGACCCGGGTCTTGCGAAGATTTTGCTGCAATATGGTGCCGTTTTCAATGAGGATCACCGGCTTTCCGCAAAGCAGCCGCCGCAGCTTTATGCTCCGCAGGGACAGGGCCGACAGGACCAGCTCAACACCCAAAACCGTCAAAATGGGCACCACGCCGGAGAATAAGGGAATGGCTCCGTCCTGCATGGGAATGGAGGCAAGATTTGCCACCAGCATGGTCACCACAAACTCCGAGGCCTCCATCTGACCGATCTGCCGCTTGCCCATAAGACGGATCACGGCGATGAGAACAAGGTATAAAACGATGGTGCGGATATAAGAAAGAATCAAAAACTACCACCTCTTGTGGTAGCATTTCCCGAAAGAAACAACATATGCATTTTGGTGAATTATTGCGAAAAAACCCTTGACTTTCCAACTATTTGTCTATATAATAGTACAGCCTGCGAAAACAGGCATATCCTTGCTCCCGGCGAGACCGGGGGCCAAAAGTCCAAAAGGAGGTGCAAACAACATGGCTAAGATCACCGGTAAGTATGAGGTGCTCTATATCATCGACGCCACCCTGGGCGAAGAGGGCATCGCAGCACTTGTGGAAAAGTTCAAGGCAATGGTTGAGGCGGAGGGTACTCTGCTGAACATTGATGAGTGGGGCAAGCGTCGGCTGGCATACCTCATCAACGACAAGGCTGAAGGCTACTATGTTCTGATGAACATCGAGTCCAAGCCCGAGTTCCCTGCTGAGCTGGAACGTGTGATGAAGATCACCGAAGGCATTATGCGTTGCCTGGTCATTGCAGTGGAAGAGTAAGGAGGAAAAACCATGCTCAACCACATCACCATTATGGGTCGCCTGACCCGTGATCCCGAACTGCGTCGTACCGGCAGCGGTGTGGCAGTAGCGTCCTTCAGCCTGGCTGTGGATCGCGACTACTCTCCCCGGGATGGCGGCGAACGGGAAACTGATTTCATCGACTGTGTCGCCTGGCGTCAGACCGGAGAATTTGTCTCCAAGTATTTCACCAAGGGCCGCATGGCGGTGGTATCCGGCCGGCTGCAGATTCGCAACTGGACCGATAAGGATGGCAACAAGCGTCGTTCCGCGGAAGTCGTGGCAGACAATGTCTACTTCGGCGACAGCAGACGCGACGGCGAGAGCAGTGGCTATGCCGCTCCCGCAGCTCCCAGCTACGGCGGTTATTCCGCTCCCGTCTCCAATCCCGCATCGGATTTCGCTATGCTGGATGACGACGATGCCCAGTTACCGTTCTGATTACTGAACTTTTCTACTCTAACAAGGAGGTAAATACCATGGCTAACGAACAGCGTGTCCGTCCCCGCAAGCGTAAGAAGGTATGTGCATTCTGCGTGGACAAGATGACCAGCATCGATTACAAGGATGTTGCCAAGATCCGCCGTTACCTGTCCGAGCGTGGCAAGATCCTGCCCCGCCGTACCACCGGCACTTGTGCAGCTCACCAGCGTGACCTGACCACCGCTATCAAGCGTGCCCGTCAGATCGCTCTGCTGCCCTACGTTGCTGACTGATTGAAAACACCAACACCCCGGAACATTGTTCCGGGGTGATTTTTTATGCCATGACCAGTTCCTTCAGCAACCTTACAAACATCTGTCCCCAGGTGAGCTTTGGCACGGCGGTTTCTGCCACCAGGGGTATCTCTTTCAGGACCTGCTCCCCCGCCATTACCGTCAGCGTTCCCAACCGCTGCCCCTTGCTGACGGGAGCCGTCACCGATTCTTCCAGAACCGTCTGATAGGAGATCAGGTTTTTTTGGGCCTTGTCTATGAGGATGGCGTTTTGTTCGCCGGGAACGGCGGCAACGGTATCGCTGATGCCCAGCAATACCGGGATGGCGGCGGCCTCCGGTATTTGGGGCAGGATCACGGCATAATTGGCAAATCCGTAATCCAGCATGGATTTACAGGCGGAAAACCGCTTTTGCGAGGTTTCACAGCCCATGACCACAGCAATCAGCTCCATGCCGTCCCGTTGGGCAGAAGCGGAAAGACAATACCCGGCACCGGAGGTAAAGCCGGTCTTCAGTCCCGTTGCACCGCTGTAAAACCGCACCAGCTTATTGGTGTTGGACAGGCCGAAGGTGCCGTTTCGTACGGTATCCATCCATATGGTGGTGTATTTTGTGATGTCCGGGTGAAGTGTCAAAAGCTCCCGGGACATCAGGGCGATATCGTGGGCAGAGGTCTTGTGGCTGGCGGCATCCTCCCCGTCATCCAGCCCGGTGCAGTTGACAAAATGGGTAGCTGTCATCCCCAATTCCAGGGCCCGGGCATTCATCATATCCACAAAGGCCGCCTCGCTGCCGGCAATATGCTCTGCCATGGCACAGGCACAGTCATTGGCAGAGCTGACGGCAATGGATTTCACCATATCCTCCACAGACATGGTTTCTCCAACCTTCAGATAGATCTGGCTGCCCCCCTTAGCGGCAGCGGTTTCCGAGGCGGTCACCATGTCCTCCCAGCCGATCCGCCCCTGGTCAATGGCCTCCATGATCAGGAGCATGGTCATTACCTTGGTGACGCTGGCAGGAGCCAACGGCTCATGGGAATCCAATTCATAAAGCACCGTGCCAGTGGCGGCATCCATCAAAAGGGCACTCTTGGCCTGTATATCCAAATCGGCTGCCTGTACACCCAGGGGCAGCATGCCCAGCAGCAAACACATCATCGCCATCACCAATAACGTCCGCTTCATAACGATCCCTCCCCGGCTTTCTGAGAAAACATATGAAGCGTGTCCGTAAAATATGCAAAGCGGTGTGCCATGCACACCGCTTAAAAATCGGGGATATAAGAACGGTCGGCGGCATCCGCCTCCTGGGTGAAGCCCTCCAGCTCGTTCAGGAACATCCAGCTCAGCACCGCCTGGTACTCATCCTCGGAAACAGGACGGTCAAAGGGAGCGGGCAGGCCCGGCATAGGGGTGTACTGCCGCATCAGGCTGACCAAAACCTGGCCGGGAGCAAAATTTTCACCGATCCAGTCCAGCACCTTCAAAGAGTTTTCCACATGTCCGGGCAGAATGAGATGGCGGATGATAACACCCTTTACGATTTTTTCGCCCTGCCACTGCACAGGGCCTACCTGCTCGGCCATGGCTTTGATGGCTTTTGCCGCCACAGGGAAATAGTCACGGGCTCCGGAAAGGGTCTGTGCCAGGACAGGGTCGGCATATTTCATATCCGGCAAATAGATGTCCACCTTGCCGTGCAGAGCGGCGATGGTATCTTCCCGCTCGTAGCCGCCACAATTGTATACCACGGGAACGGGCAGGGGCTGCTCCAGGGCGGGGAGAATAGTGGGCAAAAAGTGGGAAGGCGTTACCAGGTCAATGTTTTCCGCACCCCGGGCGATCAGCTCCTCCATGATCTTACGCAGTTCTTCCGCGTTCACAGCCCGGCCCACCGGCCCACCGCTGATGGCCCGGTTTTGACAGTATTTACAACCCAAGGTACAGCCGCCAAAAAAGATGGCACCGCTGCCGCCGCTGCCTGCCAGCACCGGCTCTTCCCATTTATGGAGCATGACCTTGGCTACAAGGGCGGTATCCGGACAGCGGCAAAATCCCGTATCACCGGAACTTCTGTCCACGCCGCACTCCCGGGGGCACAAATTGCAGTTTACATAACACATACAAATCCCATCCTTTTTCCTATCATAGCATTTTTTGGACCATGATACAAGCATCTTTACCTTGGTGAAATTTTGTGCTATCATAAAGAAAAAACATTGGGAGGTACCAATATGGAAATTCGTTTTGCACAGGCAAAGGATGTGGCCGGAATATTGGCTCTTTTGCGGCAGGTTGGCAGAGTCCATCACGAAGGCAGACCGGACATTTTCCGGAATAACGCCCAGAAGTACGGTGCTTCACAGGTGCTGGCCATGCTGGAATCCTCCGCGACTCCCATTTTTGTAGCTGTGGAGGAGGACAAGGTTCTGGGTTACGGCTTCTGCATGTACAAGCAGTATAAAAACGACCCGGTGATCGCCGACCATACCGAGCTGTATATCGACGATCTGTGTGTGGATGAAAGCCACCGGGGTGAGCATATCGGCAAGGCCATCTACGAGGAGATCTGCCGCTACGCAAAAATGCGGAAGTGCTATAATGTGACGCTGAACGTTTGGTCCTGCAATCCTTCTGCCATGAAATTCTATGAGGCCATGGGCCTGAAGCCCCAAAAGGTGGGCATGGAACTGCTTTTGGAGGAAGCTTGATGCTGATAAAGAATCAGATCTACGAAACCACCATCGTGGATTATACCGCTGAGGGACAGGGTATCGCCAAAATTGAGGGGTGTGCGGTGTTTATCCCCAATGCCCTGGTGGGAGAACGGTGCCGTGTCCGCATTGAAAAGGCACAAAAAACCTGGGCAGCCGGCAAGATCACGGAGCTGCTGGAAAAATCCCCCCACCGGGTAAACCGGGAGTGTCCCGTGGCCAAGCTCTGCGGCGGCTGCGATTTTTGGCACATGGACTATGAGGAAGAATGTCGTTTAAAGGCAGACCGGGTGCGGCAGGCACTGAACCGCATCGGCGGCGAAAGCCTGGAGACGGTACCGCTGCTGGAAGCTCCTACCTGTTACGGCTACCGCAACAAGGCCCAGTACCCGGTTTCCAGCAAAAAAGGCAAAGCCTACGCCGGTTTTTTCCGGGCAGGCACCCACCAGGTGGTGGAAAACCACCGCTGTCTGATCCTTCCGGAGGAAACGGACACGGTCAAAGAAATTGTTATAAGTTATGTAAACCAATTTAAGATCCCCGCCTATGACGAGGAGCAGCACAAGGGCCTGCTGCGGCATATTTATGTCCGCCGGGGCGTTGTGTCCGGACAGGTACTGGTGTGCCTGGTGGTCAACGGACGGAAGCTGCCCCATGTGAAGGAGCTGGTGGAGCGGCTTTCCGCAGTTCCCGGCTTTACCTCTTTGGTGCTGGCGGTAAATACCCGCCCCGGCAACGCCATTTTGGGAGATGAATTTATCACCCTCCACGGCCCCGGCTATATTGAGGACACCCTGTGCGGTCTGCGGTTTCGTCTGTCCCCCCGGTCTTTCTATCAGGTGAATCACCACCAGGCTCAGCGGCTGTACGATGCCGCCATCACTCAGGCACAGATCACAAAGAACGACCTGGTGCTGGACC
>JAZNZG010000026.1:0-11663 GCA_045594825.1 Faecousia sp.
TGAGACCTATGCCATGAACTGGCCCATCGGCTGCGGCAAGGATTTCCAGGGCGTATATGACCGGGAGAACGGCCAGCTGCTGTTTTTCTCCGGCCTCAACGGCAAAGCCAAGGCCGACAAGCTGGCAGTGGACCTGTACGATCCCCAGGTGGCCCAGCTGTTGGACAGCGAGGTAAAGCATCAGCAGCTGATCGACGATGTGGAGCTGTTGTCTGCCGGCCGTGAAATGGATCTGGATGCTGTGCAGCACGGTCAGCTCAGCCCTGTATTCTTTGGCTCGGCTCTGACCAATTTCGGTATTGAGCCTTTCCTGGAAGCATTTTTGAAGCTGACGCCCCCGCCCCTGTCCCGCACTGCCGATGACGGCATTGTGGATGTATTCAGTCCCGATTTTTCCGCCTTCGTTTTCAAGATCCAGGCCAACATGAACAAGGCACACCGGGACCGTTTGGCCTTTATGCGAATTTGCTCCGGCAAATTTCAGCGGGATACCGAATATTACCATGTCCAGGGCAACCGGAAAATGCGTCTGTCTCAGCCCCAGCAGTTAATGGCTGCCGAGCGAGAGATCGTAGAAGAAGCTTACGCCGGTGATGTCATCGGTGTGTTTGACCCCGGTATTTTCTCCATTGGTGATACCATTACTGTTCCCGGCAAAAAGCATCGTTTCTCCGGCATTCCCACCTTTGCTCCCGAGCATTTCTGCCGTGTATCCGCCAAGGATTCCATGAAACGCAAGCAATTTGTCAAAGGTACCGAGCAGATCGCACAGGAGGGTGCGATCCAGATCTTCAAGGTCCCCGGCTCCGGCATGGAAGAAGTCATCGTTGGTGTTGTTGGAACGCTGCAGCTGGATGTGTTCCAGTACCGCATGAAGAACGAATACGGTGTAGACCTGCGGATGGAGAGCCTGCCTTATGAGGAGATCCGTCTTATTGAAAGTTACCCCGGCGACCTGTCTGATCTGAATTTGGGCAGTGATGCGGAGCTGTTGGAAGACTACCGCGGCCGCAGCCTGCTGGTATTTTCCAGCTACTGGGCCATTGACTTTACCTGCCGCCGCAATCCCGGTCTCAAAGTCAAAGAGATCATCGTAGACGAAGGTTAATAAACGAACCCCCTTGAGAATGAGCTTCTCAAGGGGGTTATTATTGTTAGGAAATGGATTCATCCAGATACTGCTCCCAAATGAACGCCGCCTCGGTCTGTTCCAGGTCGTAGGCTTCACGGATCGCCTCACACACCCGCTCCAGCTTCTGCTGCAGCGTATCCCCGGTAAAGTATTCCTCTTGACCGGGCAACACCGCGTAAGCAAAGATCCGGCTTCGGTCTTCCGTTGGGAAGCTCATGGAACGCTGATCAATGAATGCAGCCTCATATTTTTCTGCATCTTCTCTTAGCTCATTGGCTTCATAGTCGTATGTATAGGAAAATCCCTTGGGATTTAAGCTGCTCCAGGTATCAAATTCACGGCTGTTGCCCAGCACCTTGGTGTCGATGGCAACACCCAAACCCGTAAGGAAGGACTTGGTCACTTCGCTGCAGTTCAGCACCACGCAGCAGTTGGAGCCATCCCAATACTGCTCATAAGGCTCTCCGCTTTTAAGAGAATTTACGATGTAAACAGATATGTTTCCGGTATCTTTTACAAAGTTCTCCGGGAATTGCTGCAGCAGCACTTCGATCTGCTCCAAAGCATCCTGTATCACACTGACCCGGTATTCCTCGTTTTCAGCATATTCTTTTGCCTGCTCTGCCGCATCATTCCAGATGTACAGGGAAAGTCCGTAAGTATCCTGCAGACGCTGTGCATGAGCCTGACATTCTGCAAGGCCCTCGGTGTCCGGATTTTCCGCAGTATACCGTTGCCCGGTATATACAGTCTCATCGGCAATCTGTATGGCAGAAACATCCCAGCGGTAGAGAACACCCTCCGCCGTCAGCCAAACATACTCTCCGTCTGCTGTCACAGCGTCCGGCTCACTTACACCGTTGAGCAGCACTTCCGATGTCCGCATGCCGGTGTTCAGATCATACAAATTTAAGTGAAGGCCGTCTTCTGCGGCAGTATAACCCACCGCTCCTTCCATCGTCAAAACGCCTGCCAGGGTCTCACCGTTGGCGTACAGGTACATGGGTTCTTCTTTCTGCCAACCGAATATACAGGGATTTTCATTGTTCTCCTGCCGGGCAAAAAACAGTTGACCACTCGTTTCCATTCGGTAGCCGGATGTGTCGGTATAGACTGCTTCGCCGGTATCGGCATAAAGGTAAACCGTACGCACGGTGCCGCTTTCATCGGTGATCCGGCAACCGATAAGGCTGTCATCAAAATAACTGCCCATAAGGTCCTGAGCGATGCAGTTGTGCTGGCGGACAAGGCGGGAAATGCCCGTGCGGACATCCAACGCACGGATCTGGGAATCTGTACAGTAGAAGATCTCTCCACTGCTCTGCAGCAACGGGTCCCCCAGGCTCTCCTCCGGCAAGGAAACGGTCAGGCTTTCCCGCAGTTGGGAATCCAGCATCACCACTTCCCTGTTTTCCCGGTTAAAATACATCACACCGCCGCTCCACGCGATCAGCTCTCCTGCCGTTCCATCTTCCGACAGATCGGCTTTTCCGGTGGCTGCCACCTCGCAGGATTCGCCCTCCAAAAGGGTCAGGCTGCCGTCATCGCAGATCACCAACAGCTCATTTCCCATAGGAAGAAGCCGGGTGCCGGAAGTTGCTTCCAGGCGATAGGCACGGACCGCTCCGTTGGTCTGCTGTTCCACGCCGTTGTCGGCACTTTCAAGATACACAGTTGCTTTTGGTGCAGCCGTAGGCTCCGCAGACACAGGTGTTGTCTCCGGCGTTTCGCTGTTTCCACAGCCCGCCAGCAGCAGTATCATTAAAAGAATCGGCAAAATTCGTTTCACGCTTACTGTCTCCTTGCCAAGTAATATTCGTCTCCCTGCCGGTAATAGGGACAATGCTGGTCTTTCGAGGTCAGAATGCGGTACACTTCATCCTCGTCCAGATCCATAGTGCAGTAGTATTCATCATATTCCTCATCATAATCAAAATGCCAGCAGGATTCACATTCATTCATAATTAAAGGTCTCCAGATAAGCTTCTGTATCAAAGGGTCTGAGCTTTTCGTCCTTACGCAGGTACAGAGGATGATGGGGATGTCCCTTCTTGCTCACCTTACCTGCACAGTACCATTTGGCATTGTACCGGCGGCCTGCTTCCAGCATGTCCGCCAGGCAATGGGGCAGATACGCCCGTTTTTCGATAATGGTACCCCATGCCGCCCAAACCGCGGGATTTTCCGAAATGGATAACACATAACGGAAGGCTTCCATATTTTCCCGGTGGAGCTGTATATTGCAGGTGGCCTCCATGGTGTCCGGATCCGTAGCCCGCTGGGCATAGACATTGAACATGATAAAGCTGTCAAAGCCGTTGCCGATGGCGATCCGCTCCACGGATTTCAGGGTATTGTCCAGGTCCCCCGGCTGTGCCGTGGAAGGATTGATGCCAATACAGATCAGCGGATTTTTGCCCCGGGTACCCAGTATGTAACGATAGTCGCAATAGAAGTTGGGCACATACAGCCATTCTTCCGTATCGTAATAAGGACAGGGAGCATTGGCTTCTGCCAATGCCTCGCGAAAAGAAACCAGCTCCAACAGGTGGGTAGTTGTTTCAGGAATGTGCATACTTAATTCTCCACAGGCGGAAACCAACAGCTGTTGGCAGGATCGTGGAAGGGGCAATCCTCTTCCTGTCTTCCGGTCTGACGCAGCCATGCAGCATAGGCATGGTCCATAAAGTCAAAGGCTCCCTCCATGCTGGACTGGAGCTGAACAGACTTTCCGTCCGCCATATACAGTTCAATCAGCAAATGACCCTGATTGTTATACAGCTGCTGATTCTGAATGTCCCGGTAATAATATTTTTTGCTTCGTTTTCCAAAGCTGTTGAAAATAAAGCTGTCAACATCGTAGAAAACACCGTAAGTCATATAGTACACCACAAGGCATACACCCAACACGATCAAAATACAACCGCCAACGATCATCAGCCAGTTACCGGACAGGCCGGAAAAAACCGCTGCCAAACCGATCACGGCAATGATCAGTCCCAAAGAACCGTACCGCTTGTTCAGCCGCACGGCCTTTCCGCTCATATGCTCTGCCTGATTACGAAACAGCTTTTTAAATCCCTTGTCCACAAGAAAGCAGACACCGAATACCAGTGCCGCGATCAGCAGTACCAAAAAGATCTCCATAATATTCTCCTCTCAGGCCCACAGAACGCAGTCCACAGGAATATCATATTCAGCTGTGGGCAGAGATTCCACCATTTGGAAGCTGTAACACAAGGCCACAGTGGGATGGTTGGGTTCCTTGGCCAAGAATTTAGCATAAAAACCGCCGCCATAGCCCATACGGTCACCCTTTTCGGTAAAGGCCATACCAGGCATCAGCACCAGTGCAGTTTCATCCTCTGCCACAGGACCGTCTGCCACAGGCTCAGGAATACCGGCATAGCCCAGCTCCACCTTGGACAGGTCGTCCATGTAAATAAACTTCATATCATCGCCATATACCTTGGGTACGGCAACGCGTTTTCCGTCCCGAAGTGCCTGCTCCAGCATAGGGACGGTCCGTACTTCCTGGTTGTAAGGCAGGTAACCATAAATGGTCCTGGCATTTTTATATGCCTGTGAGTTGACAAACAGCTCTCCAAGACGGCTGCTGGCTTGCTGGATTTCTTCCATCGTCATAGCCCGCTTTTTTTCGCGGATCTGGCGACGCAGTTCCTTCTTATCCATTTTGCTCCTCCTTATCGGTCTTCCGGATGCGGAAAGCAAGAAAAATCGCCAACTGTCCGGGAATGCCCAGTAAAAAGATCTTCCAAATATTCAGTGCAAAGAACAACAGCAGTGTCATATAAACACTCAGCAGGACGCCCCACATAATTTGGGAAACAAAGATCTTGTTGTGCCGGAAATCATGCCATGCAGACCGCAGGCTCAGGCAGACAATGCCATCTGCAGGAATCGCATAAATAAAAGCGATCCAGGATTTGGGAATATCCAAAGAGGAAATGATCACAAACAGCAGCAGTGCCACAGAGAACACCAGTATAGAGGACAGACCCAAGATGATCCGCTTGTTTGCTTTCCGTTTCATCGTTTTTTCCACAGCCATTGTCATGACCTGTTCCACTTTTCCCGGATTCTCCGGAAGAGCATCCGGGTCTGCCAGCAAGTCATTGACGGTGATGCCAAACAGCTCCGCCAGCTGTACAAGGGTCAACACATCGGGCATGGATTCGCCCCGTTCCCACTTAGACACCGCCTTATCGGAGTAGTTGATCTTCTCCGCCAAACCTGCCTGAGTCAGGCCTTGATACTTACGGTATAACGCAATATTCGCGCCGAGTTGGTACTTCAGCTTCTCGTCGTTCATATTTTGCCTCCAGAACATAATTTTGTTCATTATAGCAGATTTTTGCCCCTATTTCAATACCGAAATGGGCGTCAAAATACCGGTACTGCCCTAAGGCGGTACCGGTATTATTTATTCTTCTGTGTAAATATCGAACATGGATGTGGCAGAGCTGTCCTCAATGGTCTGATCCTCCATGCACTGGGCAAACTGTCTGCCGGTCATGGATTCGTGAGCCAGGAGGTATTCTGTTACGGCCATCACCTTGTCCTCGTTCTCCTTAAGGAGCTGAGCACAGTGCCCGTAAGCCTTGTCGATGAGGATCTTTACTTCATCATCGATGGTACCGGCTACCTTTTCGGAGTAACTCTTGGTGCTTTGATAATCTCTGCCGATGAACAGTTCTTCACCGCCAATGTAGGACACGGTTCCCAGCTTTTCGCACATGCCGTATCTGGCCACCATATCCCTTGCCAGCTTGGAAGCACGATCGATGTCATTGGCTGCACCCACGGAAATGTCCCCGACAAACAGGGCCTCCGCCACACGACCTGCAAGCAGCCCCACCAGGGTCTCATACATTTGGTTGCGGGTCATACTGGAAGTTTCCTCATCGGGAAGATACCAGGTAGCACCCAAAGACTGACCCCGGGGCACAATGGTGATCTGCCGCACCTCTGCCTGGGTCGGCAGCCGGTACATGGCAACAGCATGGCCTGCTTCGTGGAGTGCGGTTTCCCTCAGATCCTTTCGGGTCAGCATACGGCTGCGTTTTTCCGGACCTGCAATGATCTTCATCATCGCCTCATTCATATGCTCCATGCTCACCGCAGGAGCATTGTTCCGGGCTGCCAGAATGGCCGCTTCGTTCAGTAGGTTGCTCAAGTCCGCACCGGTAAAGCCGGCGGTAGACCGGGCAATAACCTTCAGATCAACGGTATCATCCAGCCGCTTACCTTTTGCATGGACCTTCAGAATTTCTTCACGGCCCTTTACATCTGGAACGCCCACATAGATCTGCCGGTCAAAACGGCCGGGACGGAGCAATGCCGGGTCCAAAATATCGCCCCGGTTGGTAGCTGCCAAGACAATGACATTTTCCTTATGGGTAAAGCCGTCCATTTCCACCAGCAGCTGATTCAAAGTCTGCTCACGTTCGTCATGACCGCCGCCCAGGCCGGAGCCACGCTTACGGCCTACGGCGTCAATCTCATCGATGAAAATGATGGCAGGAGCAACTCGCTTGGCCTGTTCAAACAGGTCTCGGACACGGCTGGCACCCACGCCCACATACATCTCCATAAAATCGGAACCGGAAATGGACAGAAACTGTGCCTGTGCCTCACCTGCCACCGCACGGGCAAGCAGCGTCTTGCCGGTACCGGGAGGGCCGGACAGAAGGATGCCGTGGGGAATCTTGGCTCCCATGCCGGTAAATTTCTCCGGGTTACGGAGGAAATCCACTACCTCCTGCAGCTCGGCCTTTTCTTCGTCTACGCCAGCCACATCGTCAAAAGTGACTTTTTTGCCGTTGGGCAGCCCGTTGACGGTTTTGGCCCTGCCAAAATTCTGCATGGGATTGTTCTGATTGGCTCGGCCTGCCAGGAACATCCATACCACCAGCAGCACCAGACCTGCGATCACAATGGGCAGGATGTAGTCATAGGGGGACAGGCTCTCCTCCGGCACAAAGTTGTAGCTTTCCAAAACACCGGATGCCTGCTGGCTTCGGAACAGCTCACTCAGTTCCTGCCGGAAAGCCTCTGCATCGCCGATCTTGGTTTGGATCTGGGTGCTTCCGTCATAGGGTTCATACAGTTCCATGGCGATATACTCGCCCTCTACTGTGAATGCTCTGACCTGTTCTTCCCGGAACAGGTTTACCACCTGGGAATACGGCAGGCCGTCATCTCTGGGGCCAAACAGGCCTATCATCCAGGAAAACAGGGCTGCCAATAGCAGTACATAAATAATAATCGGGAAAAATTTGCGGTTTTTCAAGATTGGGTTCTCCTTATTTTTCGTACACTTCCGGTTTCAGCACACCGATATAGGGCAGATTCCGATAATACTCGTTGTAGTCCAGGCCGTAGCCCACCACGAACTTGTTGGGGATCACATAGCCTGTGTAGTCCGGCTTCAGGGTCACACCGGGCTTACGACGTTCCGGCTTGTCCAGGAAGGTGCAGACCTTCAGGGAAGCAGGCTCCTTGTTCATCAGGTGATTGCAGGTAAAGGTCAGAGATGTACCGGTGTCGAAAATATCCTCCAAAATCACCACATGGCGGCCCTTGATGTCCACAGAAAGGTCCTTTCTGATCTCAGTTCTGCCGGTGGATGTGGTGCCGCTGTAGGAAGAAATGCTCATAAAGTCGATCTCACAGGGAATGTCCACATTCCGGACAAGGTCTGCAAAGAAAATGACAACACCCTTCAGCACACCTACGAAAACGGGATTCTTGCCGGCATAGTCCTTGCTGATAACAGCAGCCAGCTCCTTGACTTTTTCCTGGATCTGCTCCTCTGTAAACATGATTTCCTGCATGTCGTTTTTCATATTGAGAACTCCTCCATTATCTCTGCTTTTCTATTCTTTGCAGTTTTCGCTGCAGGCTTCCTTTTCAAAACGGATCTCCACGCCGGGTCCGCATCTGTCCCGGTCAGCACCGATGCCATACACGCCCAGCACGCTTGTGCGGTCTGCGATCACAGGGATCTGCTGCCGCTGTGCTGCCGGGATCTTACGGTCAATAAAGAGCTTTTTCAGGCTCTTTGTACCGCCGGGCAAGCGGATGGCATCCCCTGTCTGACGGGATCGCACAAACAGCTTTCCGTCAGGGCAAACCGTGAAGCGGTCCGGTGCGGAAAAAACATCTTCTGCAGGTGTGCAGATGATCCGCAGTCCCAATTGGGGCAGTACCGTTTCTCCGGGGCAGGCAAGCTCCACGCACTCCAACGGCGGCTTCTGTTCCTTCACTTCCAGAACGCCATAGTTACGGCAGACCGTTACGCCCCCGGGAAGCTGCACCTGACAGGATGGCTTTTGGGAAAATACCATCTGCTCCACCAGGTCAATGTGTGCACTTTCCGGCTCCCTTACGCCCCACTGCTCCAGGCAGGCATACAATGCCCGTTTCCGCGGGGCAGGTTTCATTTGCCGCAAAACCGCCACCTGTGTCTGTGGCTTTTGGGACAAAGCCTCCTCATCCTCCCGCAACCGCAGTGCCATGGCAGACAGATTCTCCGCCAAACACGGATTTTCCTCCTTCAAAAGCGGCATCACATGGTGCCGTAGTCGGTTACGCAAAAACGCATCCGTTTCATTGGAGCTGTCGGTAATATAGTCAATATGGTATTCACTTAAAAACGCACAGACCTCTTCCCGGGTAATGCTCAGCATGGGTCGGATCAGCTTTCCGTTTATGGGGGTAATGCCCCCCAAGCCCTTCAAACCGGTCCCCCGGACCATGTGCATCAAGACCGTTTCCGCATTGTCATCGGCGGTGTGGGCTGTGGCGATCTTACCGGGCAGGCTGTTCAAAAATGCGTAGCGGGCATCCCGTGCGGCAGCCTCCAGGCCCTTCTTACCGGCGGTCACCGTACCGTGACCGCAGACAAAGGGGATCGAGTAGCCTGCACAAAAGCTGCGGACAAAGTCCTCATCCCGGTGGGATTCCGCACCACGCAGGCCGTGATTAAAATGGGCTGCAGACAGACGGATGTCCAGCTTGTCCTGCAATAAATACAAGCACCACAGCAGTGCCATGGAATCGGCACCACCGGACACAGCACAGACAATACTGTCACCGGGCTGCACCATACCGTACCGCCGCATAAATGCAGGCAGCTTATTCAGCATGTTTCCACTCCCGATCGGCAAATGTCTGATACTGGGGCACCCACTGCAGCTTAACTGTGCCCACCTCGCCGTGGCGGTTTTTGGATACGATACACTCTGCGACGCCCTTTTCTTCGGTGTTTTCGTTATAGTACTCATCACGGTACAGGAACAGCACCACATCCGCATCCTGCTCAATGGCACCGGATTCACGGAGGTCAGAAAGCATGGGTCGCTTGTCGGGACGGCCTTCCGGTCCACGGGACAGCTGGCTCAAGCATACCACCGGCACATTCAGTTCCTTGGCCATGATCTTCAGACTGCGGGAGATCTCACTAACCACGGTGACACGGTTTTCGCCGCCTTTGCCGTAGCCGGAACCGTTCATCAGCTGCAGGTAGTCGATGACTACCAGCCCCAGGTTCTCCACACGGCGGCACTTGGCATTCATCTCCGCCACGGTGATGGCAGGGTTGTCATCGATGCGGACATCCGTCTGGCTCAATGCAGCGGATGCCATACACAGCTTAGTCCACTCCTCTTCCGACAGCTTGCCGGTGACCAGTTTCTGCAGTTCCACAAAGCTTTCATTGGAAAGCAGACGCATGGCAAGCTGCTCTCTGGACATTTCCAGTGAGAACATCGCCACGGTCTTATTGTACTTCTTTGCCACATTCAGTCCGACATTCAGTGCAAATGCAGACTTACCCATGGCAGGACGAGCGGCCAACAGCACCAGGTCGGACTTATTCAGGCCATTGATCTTTCTGTCCAAATCACGAAGACCCGTGGACAGGCCGGGAATGGCAGAGTCAGACTGGCTCAGCTCTGTCAGCCGGTCAAATACCTTGTGCAGCGTCACACCGATATGTTCCAGCGATTCGGTACGCTCACCCTTACGCAGGGCGTAGATCTTCTTTTCCGCACTCTCCAGGATCTCCGCAGGTGAGCCCACCTGGGAATAAACCATGTTGGAAATATCCGCAGAGGCATCTGCCAGGCCACGGAGCATGGCCTTCTCCCGGACGATATTGGCATACCGTACCGCATTGGCTGCGGTGGGAGTGATCTGCATCAACTGCATGATGTAGTCCCTGGAATTGTCCTTGTGGTATCCCAGTTCCCGCATCTTGTCCAGCACTGTAACAGGGTCGATGGTCTGGGAGAAGTTGAACATGGTATAAATGGTCTCATAGATCTCCCGGTTCTGCTGCAGATAAAAATCCTCGGGCCGCACCAGACCAATAACCTCTGTCACGCACCGGCTGTCGATCAGAATAGAGCCCAAAAGAGCCTGCTCCGCCTCCAACGATTGGGGAGCTTGCCGGGTAATCAGTTCTTCATCCATGATGTTTCCTCTTTTCTGGGATTTATCAAGCCTCTTCGATCTTTACAGTCAGAGGTGCGGTGATCTCATAGCCCAGCTTACATTGGACGGTATAAGTACCCACATTCTTGATGGGGTCCGCAATTACGATCTTCCGCTTGTCCAGCTTGATGCCGGAATTCTTTGCCAGTGCATCGGCAATTTCAGCATTGGTAACGGAGCCGAACAGTCTGCCGGCACCGCCGCCCTTGGCCTTGACCACCAAAGTCATCTGGCGGAGCTTGCCGGAAATTTCCATAGCCTCGGCACGCTCCCGGGCTGCCTTTTCAGCGGCAGCCTTGTCGTTCATACGCATGGTATTCACTGCATCGGCGGTTGCCTCCACAGCCATCTTACGGGGCAGCATATAGTTTCTGGCATAGCCGTCAGATACTTCGATCATCTGGCCCTTCTTGCCCTTGCCCTTCACATCCTGCAACAATATAACCTTCATAGCGATCTCTCCTTACATCTCATAGAATCTGTCAATGGAGGCAACCAGACGATCCAGCACTTCCTTGACGGTGCTGTTTTTGATCTGGGCTCCTGCCGTGGCAGTATTGCCGCCGCCGCCCAAAGGCTCCAGGATCACCTGCACATTGGCTTCACCGATGGAACGGGCGGATATGATCACCTGATCCCCATCGGGATACAGGACAAAGGACGCGGTAATACCGGAAATGTTCAATAGTTCATCTGCCGCCTGGGCTGCCAGTATCCGGGAGGTGGACGCGTTCAGTGCTGCGATCGCCAGATCCTGACGGTACAGCCGGGCTGCCTTGATGATCTGATATTTTTCCATCGTGTTCTGGAAGTCGTTCTGCAGCAGCAGCTTCACCTCCGTGGTATCGGCACCCATCCGCCGAAGGGCCGCAGCGGCCTCAAAGGTATGCTCGCCGGTACGGACATTGAAGAATTTGGTGGCCAGGCAGATACCTGCCAGCAGCGCCTTGGCCTCCATGGGAAGCACATCCTTCTTTTCCACTGCGTAAAGGATCAGCTCCGTCACCAGCTC
>JAZNZG010000027.1:0-1658 GCA_045594825.1 Faecousia sp.
GGGAACATTTTATCTGTGTTTCCGTTGAGCTTGGAAATCATATCGCTGGCACTGGTATTCTGCTGCTGAAGGGATGCCGAGTATGCGGCTAAGATATAACTGACATCGTAACCGGCTGAGCTTTGGGCGAAGTTGATCAGAGCCTGCATGGACAGATCGTAATCATAGCCACCATCAATAATGAGGCTTTCAACATGGGCAAGTGCATGATCATATCCAGCGTCAACCACCACAGTTACATCATCCGTCAGTTCTTCATAAGCTACCTGGATCGATGCTGTGTCAGTGGAGAAGGCTGGCTGATTACTGCCACCCATCAAATAGTCCCAGATAATACTGGGCAGGGATGCAATCATGACGATGAGAAATAAGAGAACGAGGCAGACACAGACCAGAATTTTGAAAAGTGTGTGCCTCATGGCCCAAGCAGCCGCGATAATGGCACCCCAAGGGCCGCCGCTGGCTGTGCCTGCTGCGATCTCAGCAACGGCTTTGCCGCTTTCAACGCCAGCTTTTACTGTTGCTGCTGCAGCCTTTGTCGTTGCTTCGGCACCTTTTGCCGCTGCCTTTGCGGCTGCTTGTTTTGCTGCTTGTTTAGCCGCTTTGGCGGCTTGGGAGGCAGCTTGACCGACATTGTCTTGGCCATCTCCCATTTGTTGTTTGGGCGGCTCTGCCATAGTTTCACCTCCAATGGTGTAGGGAAATGAAAACGGCCACGGTCAAGTAAGGCTCAACCGTGGCCGCCTTATTACATTTTTCTTCGCGGAGGCTTACGTTCGATGTCTCCACGCCGATCGGGATCTGCGAAGCGAGAAGGAGTCTGCTTGTATCGGACGGTGTCAACATTGACCGTTCTGACGCTGTCACCATCGTAAACGGGCTTTCCGTCCTCAAAGACAGGCTTTCGCTCCACTGCAGCCTCGCCATGGATTGCATACCACTGACTGCCCTGAGCATCCTCGAAGACTTGGTAGTCTCCTCTAGGTGCCGCATATCTGGACACGTCGTAGAATGCGGTTCCGGATCCGTCTGCGTTTCGGACCTCGAAATGGCCGTCCTCGCGGTGAGATCCGTCGACCTGAGAGATCTGCGGCTCATAACCGGGCATAAACTGCTGGAATGCAGCCTGGTTGTATTGTGCAGCCTCTTCGCCGGGTTCAAACTGAGGCGCATCTGCATGCTGTTGGATCGCATACCAATCAACACCGTTTGCAGCTTGCATAACGGAGTGAGGTGCATCGGGCTCCTCAAAGTAAGCACTGTTGTACCACAGGGTGTTGCCACCATCGGGTGTGCTTGCTTCCAAGACGCCTTCATCAACAGTACGCAGCATAGTGCCTTCGGGGGCACCGGGGAAGGTTGCAGCGACCAAAGGTGCTTCGGAATAACCACCATAGAAGCCGCCCGCATCTCCAGAGGGATCTCCGGAAGGATCTCCCATCGGATAACCCGAGATCGCATTGGGTCCATAACCGTCGCCGGCCATTCCACCATCTGCATCTCCAGGAACATCGCCGGGTATATGATTGGGACCGTAGCTGTCTCCAACCACACCACCGCCATCTGCGGATACTTCGCCGGGTCCATTTGCAATATGGATGCCATCGGAAGAACCGCCAGAAACCACTAGCGTCTCGCCACCGCCATCCACAGAAACA
>JAZNZG010000028.1:0-3813 GCA_045594825.1 Faecousia sp.
CCATCACCAACGACGGCGAAGCAGCCGCTGACTATGTCATCGCTGCCGTTTACCCCGTTGGCAGCTCCAACAACCCCGCTGAGCTGGTTATTGGTGAAAATGTCTCCACTCACGTGGAAGGCAGTGCTGAGTACTACTACACCTACACTGCTACCGAGGCAGGCACCCTGACTCTGAACGTCGCTACCGACGCTGCCGGTTGGTTCTACGTTGTCAACAACGCAAAGGCTGACGGCACTTACGGCTATGGCGACAGCCAGTGGTCCGACAGCAATCCCGTTGTCAACCCCGCTGTGATCGAAGTTACTGCAGGCGATGTCCTGGAGATCCAGGTCAACACCTACGATCCCGCTAACCAGTGGACCGCTCCCGAGGGCACCGTTACTGTCACTGCTTCCTTCGAGTGTGCTCCCGTTGCTCAGATCGGCGAAGTCAAGTACGAGACCCTGGCAGAAGCTCTGGCAGCCGCCGTTTCCGGCGACACCATCGAGCTGCTGTGCGACACCGAGGAAGCTCTGGTCTACATCAACCCCGGTGTCACTCTGGATCTGCAGAGCTACAAGCTGACCGCCAATAATGTTATTGGTTTGAGAGGCAGTTATCTGACCGCAGATGTCGACAGCGGCATTTTGGCAGTTGAAAGAGACAGAGTCGCATTGTCCGACGAAGGTTATGTGGATGCAGCAACCGGCTACACCATTATGCCTATTTGGGATGGTGAGCAGTATCTCTTCTCTGCATTTAACGTATGTACCTCCAACGCTGACCGAGGCCTGTTCATCGACGAAGAAGCAGAGGAAATCTACTTCCAGTTCAAACCTCAGGCTACAGCTGCCATTCTGAAGGCTCTGATGGCAGATGGCGTGGACGACAATGAATTGGCCATCGTCGTACAGATGCGGTGGACAACTGAAAATGGTGAAGCTTACCAGAACTATGTATATAGTGAGGAGTTCATCAGGAAGGTCTGTGGTAGCAATTATGACTGCACCTTCACACTTACCGGCTATTCCGTCCTCAATCTTGACCTGAGCACTGTTGAGCTTCAGGCGATGATCGTGACCACAAGCGGTGCAACCGCGTTTGGTGACATCTGGACGGCGGAAAATGCAAAATAATAAGAAAGGAGAAATAGACATGAAGACCTACATGAAGCCCGCAATGGAAGAGATCTCTTTCGCAACCGAAGAAATCACCACCCTCAGCGCTGTTCCCGGCGAAGATGATGGCGGCCTCTAATTCGGAAAATTCCCAGCAAAAAAACTGATAGCAGAAAACCTTGAGGAGGGGCATATGCCCCTCCGACAGGAGCTGCAGCAAGAAAGCAACCGGTGCGGATTTATATCCGCACCGGTTATTCTTTTGTGTGGGACAATTCCTCCTGACAGAAAGAATTACAGCACACCCATTGACTTAGGAGATCTTTCCGGCGGCAACTAAAAATGCAAAAACGACTGCCCTGCGAAGCAATGCTTCGGGCAGTCGTTTTTTCTGTTTTTCAGTCCGTCAAAATGTCCAATCACAGGGCGAAAATGAACTGTGAAAAAGGGGGATTTTCTCCCAAATGTTGGCTTGATAATGGATGTTTGCCGTGGTAATATACATGTGGTATGATATGGAAAACTTACAGATACCAAAAAAACAGAAATGGAGCGAAAGTGTATGAAAAACCTTGCTAAACGCAGCCTCGCTATGCTTATGGTTCTTGCTATGTGCATCGGCATGCTGTCCGGCTTGGCTCTGTCCGTATCCGCTGCAGAAGTGGACTATGTCACAGGTCAGCCCAACGGAAGCAGCTACACCGGTGTCATTAAGAACTGGGGCACGCGTGGCGTCACCGCAACTTTCTTGTCCCCCAATGCAGAAACATTCTATTCCGACAACAATGTTACTTATGCTGAGCTGGCTGCTCTGTCCGGTTCTACCAGCACCTCCGATGTGCCCGACAGTGCACTGTACCAGGAGCTGCAGAGTCTGATGGAGGACAACCACAGCGAAGAAACCAGCTATGGTTCTGTCCGTTACCTGATGTCCTATACTGACATTCAGGCAAACGGTACCGTTAACAGTGGCAAGATTTCTGCCATCTACACTGGTACAAATGTGGGTCCCGACTGGGATTCCGGCAAGACCTGGAACCGTGAGCATGTTTGGCCCAACTCCAAGGGTCTGGGCGGCAATGACGAAAACGACATCATGATGCTCCGTCCCGAGACCGCCAGCACCAACAGCAGCCGTGGCAACAAGGCCTTTGGTGAAAGCGATGGCTATTATGATCCCAACCAGGGCAGCTATAATGTACATGGCGATATTGCCCGTATCCTGCTGTATACCTATGTCCGCTGGGGCAACACCAAATATATGTGGGGCTCCTCCGGTGTTATTGAGAGTGTAGACGTCCTCCTGGACTGGATGGCAGAAGACCCTGTTGACACCTGGGAAATGGGCCGTAACGACTCCGTTGAGTCCATTACCGGTACCCGTAACGTCTTCGTTGACTATCCCGAACTGGCCTTCCTGCTGTTTGGCGAGGAAGTTCCTTCCGATATGACCACTCCCTCCAACGCAGGTAATGTGGAATACACCATTACAGCCGTTTCCGCAAATGAAACCCGTGGCACCGTGGAGCTTGATGGTAACACGATTATTGCCACACCTGCTTCCGGCTATACCGCTGCCGGCTATGAAGTCACCAGTGGCTCTGCCGAGGTAGTCCAGAACGGCAACATTTTTGCTGTTTATCCCTCTTCCAATTGTACCGTTAGCATTAGCTTCCGCCAGCTGGTGGAATGCGACCTGCTATTCCTGGATGACAACGGCAATGAGGTAGCAGATTTCGTCTGTGAACTCGAGGGAACACAGGTAGAGCTGCCTGCGTATGCGGGCGAAGAATACGCCAACCACACCTTTGTCGGTTGGGTAGAATCCGCGGTAGAAGAGACCTCCTACTCTCCCATTTATCTGGAGCCCGGCATCTACTACCTGCTGACAGAAAATACAGAGCTCTATGCCCTGTACACCTGGACCTACGAAAACACTACATTCTACACCACCAACACCTGTGACCATGCCTTTGCAATCACCGGTGCGAAGGATGCCACCTGTACTGCAGAAGGCTACACCGGCGATACCGCCTGTACTGCTTGCGGCAAGGTTTGGGCTACCGGCTCCGCGATCGCAATGCTGGATCACACCTATGTGGACGGCTCCTGCTCCGCTTGCGGTGCAGCTGAGCCCGCAGGCTTGACAATGGCTACCTCCATTGTAGCAGGCGATGTAGTTGTTATCGCTTCCGCTGATGCTGCCACAGAGCTGACAGCCATTACATCCAATGCCAGCGGCACCAGCTACTTTGGTGCATACGCAGCATTCACCGACACCCCTGCCGGCACCTGGACTTTCACCGTAGTGGAAGGCTCTGCCGCAGGCACCTATGCCTTTGTGGATGAAAATGGCAACTACTTGAACTGGACCTCCGGCAACACTTTGAATACTGCCACTACTTTGAGTGCGAATACTTCCTGGAGCGTCACCATTGACGAGAACGGCTATGCCCATATCATCAATGCAGCGGATTCTGCCCGCCAGATCTGGTGGAACAACCAGTATCCCCGTTTTGCTTGTTATACAGATAATTCATTGACTTCTTCCGATTATTATGGTTTGAATATCTACAAGTACAGCAACAGTTCCAGCTGTGACCATAGCTGGGGCGAATGGACCGAAACCGTTGCGGCTACCTGTACCGAAACCGGCGTTCAGACCAGAATCTGCAGTCTGTGCAAAGCAGAACAGACCGGCACCATTGCTCCT
>JAZNZG010000029.1:0-4045 GCA_045594825.1 Faecousia sp.
CTGGATTACCCCGACCCCATGGAGATCCAGCTGGCAGAGGAGCCCTTTGTCAAGGCCAGCCTGATTGCTCCCCAGGAATATGTGGGCAATATCATGGAGCTGGCACAGCAGCGTCGCGGTGAATTTAAGGATATGGTATATCTGGACGCAAACCGTGTGGAGCTGCATTACGAAATGCCCCTGAACGAGATCATTTATGATTTCTTTGATGCACTGAAATCCCGCACCAGAGGCTACGGCAGCCTGGATTATGAGCTGATCGGCTACCGTCCCAGCCGTTTGGTGAAGCTGGACATCCTCCTCAACGGTGAGATCGTGGACGCACTGAGCTTCATTCTCTTTGCAGACAACGCCTACCCCCGTGCCCGGAAGATCTGTGAAAAGCTGAAAGAGAACATCCCCAGAGCACAGTTTGAAATTCCCGTGCAGGCAGCGGTGGGCGGAAAGATCATCGCCCGTGAGACCATCAAGGCACTGCGTAAGGATGTGCTTGCCAAGTGCTACGGCGGCGACATCACCCGAAAGAAGAAGCTGCTGGAAAAGCAGAAGGAAGGCAAAAAGCGGATGCGTACCTTTGGTACCGTCGCCGTTCCCAGCGAAGCCTTCATGGCGGTGCTGAAATTAGACGAAGATTGAGTTCGGAGAGATTTATGGCTTTGTTTTCCCGGAAAAATAAAATCCCTTTGGGCATTTATGTCCATGTTCCCTTTTGCCGCAGCAAATGTCAGTACTGCGACTTCTATTCCGTAACGGAAAAGTCCCCCAAGCTAATGGACGCCTATCTGAAAGCCGTCTGCACCCATATCAAAGAATCCGGTGCCCTTGCCCCCAACTATCTGGTGGATACCGTTTATTTTGGCGGCGGCACCCCCTCCTTTTTCGGCAGCAACGGCATGGCCACCATTCTCACCACCATCCGCAAGCATTTCGATGTGGCCAACGACGCGGAGATCACCTTTGAAGCCAACCCGGATTCCGTAAGTCCCCGGCTGCTGTGGCGGCTAAAAAGGGAAGGCTTCAATCGGGTCAGTCTGGGCATCCAGTGCGACGACGACAAGATCCTCAACAAGATCGGCCGTCCCCATACCTATTCCCAGGCCGTGAATGCGGTACGGATGATCCGGCGGTTCGGTTTTAAGAATCTGTCTGTGGATCTGATGTTCGGTCTGCCGGGCCAGTCCCTGGAAAATTGGGAAAAGACCCTCAGAAATGTTCTGAATCTGGCTCCGGAGCATATCAGCTGCTACGGTCTGAAGGTGGAAGAAGGTACACCTTTATATGAATATAAGGACTGCTGCAACCTGGCAGACGATGACACCCAGGCCGATATGTATTTGTCTGCCATCAACATCCTGCGTAAGCACGGCTACCGGCAGTATGAGATCTCTAATTTCTGTCGTAAGGGCAATATGTCCCGGCACAATCTGAAATATTGGAACGGCGATCCTTACCTGGGCTTTGGCCCCAACGCCAGCTCTGATTTCGGCGGTCGTAGATTTACCATCATCCGCGACCTGCAGGGTTACATCGACGGCATCAAAAACGGTGGTCAGGTCTTGGAGGATGTGCAGGAGGTGGCTCCCAAGGAGCGGGCCGGTGAATATCTGATGATGCGGCTGCGTACGGCTGCCGGCATCGATCCGGCGGTTTACGAAAAGCAGTTCCTGCTGCCCTTTGAGCCGTTGGAAAAGGTGCTGCTGCGGTGTAAGGAAGCCCGTCTGGCAGACAAGACCTTTGACGGCCGCTGGCGGCTGACCCCCAAGGGCTTCCTGGTTTCCAACTCCATCATTTCTGACCTGCTGCTGGTGCAGGAGCAGTCCCCCATCATTACAAAACACATTTGATCCCATCTCCGCAGAGCACAGGCTCTGCGGAGAATTTTTACCGCCGGATAATTCACAAAATATTCTATTATTTTTGGGCACAGTGTGATATAATGGCAAAAATAGTGCCTGTTATCAAAGGAGATTCTTTCATGGGACTTTTAACAAAGCTGTTTGGAACCCGCTCTGAGCGGGAGATCAAAAAAATACAGCCGCTGGTTGATAAGATCTTAAGCCTGGAAGCAGAGTATGCAGCCCTGTCTGACGAGGAGCTGAAGGGAAAGACCCCCTTTTTCAAGGAGCGGCTGGCTCAGGGTCAGACGCTGGATGATATTCTGCCCGAGGCCTTTGCCGCCATCCGGGAGGCAGCCTGGCGTGTACTGGGCATGAAGCCTTATCCTGTGCAGCTGATCGGTGGTATCGTACTGCATCAAGGCCGCATCGCAGAAATGAAGACCGGCGAAGGCAAGACCCTGGTGGCTATTCTGCCCTGCTACCTGAACGCATTGAACGGCAGGGGCGTCCATGTGGTCACTGTCAACGATTACCTGGCCAAGCGTGACTCCGACTGGATGGGCAAGGTCCACCGTTTCATGGGGCTTTCCGTGGGTCTGGTGATCCCCGGCATGAAGGCCTCGGAACGCCGGGAAGCCTATGCCGCCGACATCACCTACTGCACCAACAACGAGATCGGTTTCGATTACCTCCGTGACAATATGGCCATCTACGAGGCCGAGCTGGTACAACGGGGCCACGCCTTTGCCATCGTGGACGAGGTGGACTCCATCCTCATCGATGAAGCCAGAACGCCTTTGATCATTTCAGGCAAGGGAGAAAGCTCCTCCAAGCTTTATGAGATGGCCGACTACTTCGTATCCTCTCTGCGGAAGCAGGTCTTTGCCAAGACCGAGGATAAGGAGGTTCACGACGATTACGACTGCGACTATTTCGTGGACGAAAAATCAAAATCCGTCAGCCTCACCGCCTCCGGTATCGCCAAGGCAGAAAAGTTCTTTGGTGTGGACAACCTGGCCGATCCGGAAAATGCCACCTTGTCCCATCATATCAACCAGGCCATGAAGGCCCGGGGCATTATGAAAAAGGACATTGACTATGTCATCAAGGACGGTCAGATCATCATCGTTGACGAATTTACCGGCCGACTGATGTATGGCAGACGGTACAACGAAGGTCTGCACCAGGCCATCGAGGCCAAGGAGCGGGTCACCGTTGCCGAGGAAAGCAAGACCCTGGCCACCATCACCTTCCAAAATTTCTTCCGCCTGTATGACAAGCTCTCCGGCATGACCGGTACCGCTTTGACGGAGGAAGAGGAATTTAATTCCATTTACATGCTGGATGTGGTGGAGATCCCCACCAACAAACCCGTTGTTCGTATAGATCAGCCCGATGTGGTATATAAGACCGAGCTGGGCAAATTCAAAGCCATCATCCAACAGGTCCAGCAGTGCCATGCCAAGGGCCAGCCTGTGCTGGTGGGTACGGTTTCCATTGAAAAGAGCGAGATCTTAAGCAAGCTGCTCAAACGCACCGGCATCCCCCATCATGTGCTCAACGCCAAGTATCACGAGCAGGAAGCTCAGATCGTTGCCCAGGCCGGCAAGCTGGGTGCCGTCACCATCGCCACCAACATGGCAGGCCGTGGTACGGACATCGTTTTGGGCGGCAACGCAGAGTTTATGGCCATGAACGAGCTGCGGAAGGCAGATATTCCCGAGGAGTTGCTCCGGGAGGCCAACTCCTTTGCAGAAACCACCGATCCCGCTATTTTGGACATTCGCCGCCGTTATGAGGAGCTGCTGAGTAAGTTCAAAGGTGAGATGGCCCAGGAGGCGGAGCAGGTTCGCCGGGCAGGCGGTCTGTTCATCATCGGTACCGAGCGGCATGAGTCCCGGCGTATCGACAACCAGCTCCGCGGCCGTTCCGGCAGACAGGGCGACCCCGGTGAGAGCCGGTTCTATCTGAGCCTGCAGGATGATCTGATGCGTCTGTTCTCCTCCGAGCGGATCATGCAAATGATGGACTCCATGGGTCTGGACGAGGATACCCCCATCGATGCAAAGATCCTGTCCGGTGCGGTGGAAAACGCACAGAAGAGCGTGGAAAGCCGCCACTTCAAGGCCAGAAAAAATGTTTTGGAATACGATAATGTGATGAACACCCAGCGTGAGGTGATCTATGCCCAGCGGCAGAAGGTCCTC
>JAZNZG010000030.1:0-2211 GCA_045594825.1 Faecousia sp.
GGACTGAACGTTAACTGCAGTGCCCCAGGAGTAGGGAATATCGTTTTCACGACGGTAGATATTTGCACGGGGGTTGTCCCAGCTGCGGAAAACAGCCTTAACAGCACCCATCAGCTGCTCCACGGGATCGGAGGGGAAGTCAGTGCCCAGCTTGGCCTTGTACTCAGCCTTAAACTGACCGGCCAGCTCCTTCAGGTCTTCGGCAGTCAGCTCCACATCCTGGGTGACGCCCTTCTTTTCCTTCATCTCGTCGATGAGGTTCTCAAAGTACTTCTTGCCGACTTCCATAACGACGTCGGAGTACATCTGGATGAAACGGCGGTAGCAGTCCCATGCCCAACGGGGGTTGCCGGACTTGGTTGCCAGAACGTTAACAACATCTTCATTCAGACCCAGGTTCAGGATGGTATCCATCATGCCGGGCATAGAAGCACGGGCACCGGAACGGACAGAGACCAGCAGAGGATTCTCCTTATCGCCGAACTTCTTGCCGGTGATGTCTTCCAGCTTTGCTACATGCTCCATGATCTGAGCCTGGATATCCTCGTTGATCATGCGGCCATCTTCGTAATACTTGGTGCAGGCTTCGGTGGAGATGGTAAAGCCCTGGGGAACAGGCAGGCCGATGTTGGTCATTTCTGCCAGGTTGGCACCCTTGCCGCCCAGCAGCTCACGCATGGAGCCGTTGCCTTCGGTAAACAGATAAACGTACTTGTGAGACATTGAAATACCCCTTTCAATTCATTATAGGCAGCTTCTTTCTGCCGTTATTTTGTATTTTTTGCAGATTTTCTCATAATGCCCATATAGTATAGCACATGCCCCCAAAAAAGTAAACTGTTTCCTTATTTTTTTGCCCTTTATTTTTTTATTAAATTATTTGAAACAGGGAGCTTTTCCGGAAGTTTTACCGAAAGAACCCCGCTGCCGGAGCTGTGCTTCGGCAGCGGGGTTGTATTTTAATATTCGCGGATCACGGCTTTTACCAGGCCGATCAGCTCTGCCTCCGTTCCGTCAATGGGCTCGTAGGCTTCATTTTCCGGCAGGAGCCATACCCGGCCGTTTTTTCGGCTCAGTCGTTTTACGGTGGCCTCGTCTCCAATCAGTGCCACAACGATCTGTCCGTCATCGGCTGTTTGCTGGGGCCGGACCACTACCTTGTCCCCATCTAAAATGCCGGCACCTGTCATACTGTCGCCCCGGACCCGCAGGGCAAAGCAGCCGGGGTCGCCGTCCCAGCTCAGGGTGCCCTCCTGGTTTTCCACCGCCAAAATCGGGACACCTGCGGTGACCACGCCCATCACCGGGATCTGACCGGGACGCTGGGTGGTAACGATGGCCCGCTTGCGGCCCTTTGCCCCCGGGGCCTGAAGATAGCCCTTTTCCTGGAGCTGACGCAGATGATAGCTGACGGAGGCTGTGGAACGCAGTCCCACCGCAGCACCGATCTCACGCACAGAGGGAGCAAATCCGTTCTCCTGCACAAAGGCATTGACAAACTCCATGATCCGCTGGGCTTTATCGCTGGTTCTGGGCATAGCCATTCCTCCTTGACGGTTTTTATTTATAATAGCACATATGACCGAAAAAGAAAAGGGGTTTTATAAAAAAGCCTGCTGAAAATTCAGCAGGCTTTTGTAAATTCTGTTACAGCGTGAACTGGCAGATGCAGAAGGCAACATAGATGCCCAGCAGCACCAGGCCCTGCCAGCGGCTAAGCTTTTTACGGAGCATGGCGGGCAGGATCATCAGGACCATAACACCAAGCATCACGGGAATATCCAGGACCAGGGACAGGTTCAGACCGGTGTTGAGCAGGGTATTTTCTGCGGGGACCGCAAAGGGAGCCAGAGAAACCGCCACGCCGGAAACCAGCACCAGGTTGAATACATTGGCACCGATGACATTGCCCACACCCAGGGATGCACGGCCCTTTCTCAGGGAGGTAATGGTGGTGACCAGCTCGGGGAGGCTGGTGCCCAAAGCAACGAACAGCAGAGCAACCACAGTTTCGGGAACGCCCAGACCCAGTGCGATCACCTGGCCATGCTCCACCAGCAGGTCAGCACCGACGGCGATGATGGCGGCACCGGCCACCAGCAACAGCAGCTCCATCAGCAGGCTGCGGGCCTGATCGCTTTCCTTGGTGAGCTTGGAGCCAAACAGCATAATTGCCAAAGCAATTACTGCCAGCACCAGTGCATACCAAAC
>JAZNZG010000031.1:0-1994 GCA_045594825.1 Faecousia sp.
CTGCAGGCCGGAGTGAGTCGCATTGGAGAGAGATTCCTCTTGTCCTGCTTACTTTATAGTCTTATTGTACTTAAATAGACCTGTCACGTCAATAAATTTTGTTGAAAAATGCCAAAGGTTTATTGAAACGTTTTATTGTAATTTCAAAAATCGTATGTTATATTATACTTATACCGATCAAACCTTCGACGCAACCAAGGAGGCAGAAACAAATGGCAACCATTAAAGACGTGGCAAAAATGGCCGGTGTTTCCATTGGCACCGTATCCAATTACCTGAACCAAACCCGCCCTGTAAGCAAGGATGCCTCTTTAAAGATCCAACAGGCCGTGGATGCTCTGCACTACTCCCTGAATCAGTCCGCCAAGAGCCTGCGGTCCAACACCTACTCAGACATCGGGATCATCCTTCCCCACTTTGACGACAGCTACTATGTGCAGATGTTTCAGGGCATGGAGAGCATCCTGCACGACTCAGGCTACTATGCCAATCTTGCATTTTCCTATGACATTCCGGAAACGGAACAGGGCATCCTCCACAGTTTCATGAAAAAGCAGATCCAGGGGCTGATCCTGGTTCCCAGCCAGCCGGACAACTGGAAATACTACTATGACCATTTCGTCTCCACGCACCGGCCCCTGGTGCTCATTGACCGGGACATCAAGAACCTGGATGCAAACTTTGTCACCTTCGACAATCTGTCCTTAATCCGGCAGATCACAAAAGAGCTGCTGGACAAGGGGTACCGGAAGATCTATTTCTTCTCCGGCTCCCGGGAATTTGAATGTGAATCCAACTGTGCTCAAGGCTTTTTCGATGCCTTCCGGTCAAAGAACCTGTCCCCGGACCCGGATTTTTGGATCAGCACCAATATGACAAAGGAAGATGCCTTCCGTCGTCTGCTAAGGCTTCTGCGAAAAACCACCCCGGACGCCATCGTGGTCACCTCGGAATCCATTGCCTGCGGTGTAGTGGAGGGACTGCGTTGCCTGGGTTATTCTCAGGACGATATTCCCGTGATCACTTTGACCGAGGAACACTGGAACCGTCATACCCATTCCTTTGCAACCGCCACCGGCTCCTTGCCTGCCATTCAGCTGGGCAAGACTGTGGCAACCATGCTCCTAAATCAGCTGAATTCTCCTCTGACCAAAGAAAACGAACGGGTCGTCATCACCCCCACCTCAGATTACAGCCGCAGTTCCTTCAAGCGGCTGATCCCGCCTTATGCTCCCAAACCGGAGGCGATCCCTGAAAAACGTCTGCGGATCCTTATGATGGACACACCGCAGGTTCACGCCCTTATGGGCCTTTTGAAAAATTATGAGCGACAGGAAAACATCAAGGCAGATGTGACCGTTCTTCCCCATCACAAGCTGTACCAGGCCATTGTGGAGAACCACAGCTCCGGCACAGACAGCCCCTATGACGTGGTGATGTACGACATCCCCTGGCTGGCAGAGCTAGCCGCCGGCGGGTATCTGGCAGATATTACAGATGCACTGGACTCCATCGATCCGGACATCTTCCTTCCCGGCTGTTTTAAGTATTTCAGCGACTTCGGCCACCGCTATTATGGACTTCCCTTCATGTATGCTCCCCAGATCCTTTACTACCGGAAAGACCTGTTTGAAAATCCGGAAATGAAGATGGCATACTTCAAGCAAAACGGCATCAGCCTGCGGCCGCCTCTTTCCCTGAGGGAATACACTACCATCGCGGATTTCTTTACCAACAGCACCGATGCAGTCAATTACGGCATTTCCATCCCGGCGGCTTACGATGAATGTCTTGCTCCGGAGATATATATGCGTATGCTCACTTACGGCGGCAGGCTGTTTGACTACAAGGGGAATGTGTGTCTGGACCAGGATGCGACCTTAAAGGCCTATATCAATTTCCTTCGTCATGTCCGGGTGGCCAAGTCCAATTACCGGGAGTGTACCGACACCGGCAGCGTTCACGACTTTTTTAACGGCGAGACAGCCATGCTG
>JAZNZG010000032.1:0-3769 GCA_045594825.1 Faecousia sp.
GCCTTGACCAGAACACTCTGAGCAGAAATACCACCGCAAGCCTCCACCAGGTCAGCTGCACAGGTGCCTACACGAACGATGAAGTTCTGAGGATTGGGAATGTACTTGCCGGTAACGGTGGTCACACGCTCGATCAAAGGCATGCCGGTCTTAATGGCATCGGCGATCGCCTTGACGGTGGACACATTGCTGACACAGGCACCCACATCCGCAGGCAGCTTGCCGCTGGGGACGCTGCGGCCCATAGCACGCTTGATGAGCATCTTTTCACCGCCCTGGGGATACTGGGTAGCAACTTCCAGGATTTCGATGCTGTCGATGTCAGCAGTCTTTTCCCGCAGCAGGGCAATGGCATCGGGCTTGTTTTCTTCGATGACGATGATACCCTTGGGAGCATTCACGGTCTTCATTTCTGCCAGCAGACCGAAGATGATATCGTCGGCATACTCCAGAAGGACCCAATGGTCAGCGGTGAGCATAGGCTCGCACTCGCAGGCGTTGACGAGAACCGCTTCAATTGGCTTGCCGGGATTCAGTTTAACATAGGTGGGGAAGCCTGCACCGCCCATACCGACGATACCGGCATTTTTGACGATCTCAATGATCTCAGCAGGCGTCAGCTCTTCCAGAGGCTTACCCGGCTGAATGGACTCGTCCAGCAGATCCTTGCCGTCGTTTTCAATGACAATGGCCGTACAGGTGCCGCGGGTCGCATGGGGCAGATCCTGGATAGCGATAACCGTACCGCTGACGGAAGAGTGAACAGGTGCAGAGATGAAACCGGCAGCTTCGCCGATCTTCTGACCCATCTTCACATAGTCGCCCACATTAACAATGGCATTGGCGGGAGCACCCAGATGCATAGACAGTGGGATCACCACGGTCTCGGGAGCGGGGAAACGAACCAAAGCCTTATGCTCGGTGGGTTCCTTGCCTTCCACTGGATGGATGCCGCCGTACCAGCCTTCGAAACGCTTCTCGCGGATGGCTTTCACATAATCGTTGATAACCTTGAAGTTGACCTTGGAATAATCACGCAGCTGAACGGATTGAGCGGTCAGTTCTTCGATACGGCCCTGCTGCTCCAGCCGTTCCTGGATCTTCTGCCATGCACAGTCCTTGTCCGGGCTGACCTCGCACTTGCCGTTCTTGGCACCGCCGCACTGACCGTTGAGCAAACTCTTGGAGCAGTCCACAATGGGGCAAATGCCGCCGGTCATGCTCAGGTAGCACTGTGCACAGGCATCGCATGCCTTTTTGGTCAGAGCCATGCCGTGATGGCCGGTATAGTTGAGGGTATTGCAGGCCGCACATACATTCTTGCCTGCAAGCTCTGCGACCGTCTGTACGCCCAGGCCACAGGAAAGTACCACTACGGTTTCCGTTCCCTCGGGGATCAGATCCTGCAGAGCCTTTTGGGTCTGAACTTTGTTACATACGAAGTCGATCTTGGCACTGCCGGTAACGGTCTTTCCGCACTGGGCAGCAATTTCCAAAAACGCCTCACAGTCCGGCTCATCGGTAGTTACAAACTCCTTGAAGCACTTGTTGCAGGCAATGACAAACAGCTTGTCCTCGCCGGCCAGCAGCTGGGTAAGCTCTTCCGTTGCTTTCAGCTTATACTTGGTATAGTTTTCCAATTGCTCACCTTCCTTGCAAAATAATTGGCCTTTCTTTTTCTGTAGTAATATGGCAGAAAATATAGGGCCAGTCATGCTGTATAGTAATGCATTTTAAGTATAACACATGTGTTCGCGGTATTCCAGTACAATTTTATTGAAAATGAAAAAATTCGGTAAAAGCTGTGTCCTTTTTAACATTTTTCAAAAATCACGAAGAAAAGCTTCCTGCCTTGCCTTGTGGGAATTCACTTCCCATGCTATTATTATAATATAGAAGGGATGTGCTCTTGTGGAAAGGTTGGCTGCATTGGTTTTAGTGCTGGTCTGCATGTTTTCTCTGGGAGCTGGTCTTACCACAGATGAACTGTACGGTACGCCGGTTTTTGATACAGAGGATATCGTGTCCATCACATTCTATAAAGCCCGCACCGGCAATCAAGCCTATGAAGTGCCCGAAGAGCATATGCAGGAGATCACCGCCTGGCTTGGGTCTTATATCATTGGTGCAAAGCTGGTGGGTGAACACCCTGCCGGGTTAAATTATGAATCTGTAAAGATTGAATATGCAGACGGCAGCATTGTGGAAACGGGCCTGAATATAGAAGTCATCGACGAGGTCACTTACTATACCGAATGCAGCGACCGGCCTGCATGCTATTACGAAATACTGAAAATCACCGAATAAAGAAAAAAGAACACCACTGAACTGCACCCCATTTGTTAGACAAGTATGATATAATACTTGTACTAAGAAATGGGGTGTTTTTTCTATGCCTAAAGGAATACCAAACAAACGATACACCGGCGAGTTTAAGCAGATGGTCGTAGAAACCATGATGCGAGAGAAACTTAGCTACTGTGAAGCAGCAAGACAGTTCGACATATCAGATCACAATAGAGTGTCATCCTGGGAACGAATTTATCTCATGGAAGGCCCCGAAGGTTTGTACATAGAGCGTCGTGGACGCGGCAGCAAGGGTCGTCCGAAACAGTTCTCCAAGGAAGTGGAAGAGGATCTGCTGAAAGAGGTTCAACGACTGAGAGCTGAGAATGCCTACCTAAAAAAATTGCAGGCCTTGGTTCTGGAGAGAGAGCGACACCAGAAGAAAAAGTAACGGTGATCCAGGAACTAAGGCTAGAATTTAAGCTGGATATGCTGTTGGAAATCGCTCAATTACCACGGTCAACATTCTATTATCATAGTAAACAACAACACAAAGAGGATAAGTATGCCCATGCCAAGGCAGAAATCACAGCAATCTACCACGAAAATAAGGGCAGATATGGCTATCGACGCATCACGGACGAGCTGCATAACCGCAAAATACACCTAAATCACAAGACTGTGCAGCGTTTAATGAAGGAGTTAGGGTTGGTTTGTCGTGTTCGGATGAAGAAATATCGTTCTTACAAGGGCGAGAAGGGTACGACAGCGGACAACGAACTGAATCGTGAGTTCTGGGCAGAGAAGCCGAACCAAAAGTGGGTTACGGATGTAACAGAATTCCGTCTGTTTGGCGAAAAACTGTATCTGTCCCCAATTCTTGATCTGTGCAGCGGGGACATTGTGACTTACACTTTGTCTGACAGTCCTAATCTGCTTATGGTAACAACTATGCTGGAACAGGCATTTGAAAAAATTCCTGACAACACAAACTTACTGCTTCACTCTGACCAGGGCTGGCATTACAGGCACAAGCAGTATGTGAAAATGTTAGCAGACAAAGGTGTCAAGCAGAGCATGAGCCGCAAGGGTAACTGCTATGACAATTCTGTAATGGAGAATTTCTTTGGTCATCTCAAGAGCGAACTGCTCTATTTACAAGAGTTCGAGTCCATGGAACACTTCAAACTAGAACTGATTGAATACATTGATTACTATAACAACAGGCGTATCAAGGCAAGATTAAAGGGCTTGCCGCCTGCATTACACAGACAGCAAGCCCTCTTGGCTGCTTGAACAATTTGAGTTAGAAATATTTGTCTAACTTTTTGGGGTCACTTCAAGCTGCATCGGTGGTTTTCTTATTTTGCAGACAGGTCTACGGCTTTCCGCAGAATGGAGAAAGCAGGAATAGGCCGATCCAGTTGCAGATAAAACCGCATTTGAGGCGTCCTGGGCTCCTCCAGGCGATTTCCCTCCAGAT
>JAZNZG010000033.1:0-2039 GCA_045594825.1 Faecousia sp.
GCCGATGGTGATGTCGGACATACCGGACAGGGCTACGATCTCACCAGCAGAAGCCTCCTGAATGGGGGTCTTGCCCAGACCGCTGTACTCGTACAGGGCGACCACCTTGCCCTTGGTCTTAACATCTGCGTTGTGGAAATCGCAGATCACCACTTCCTGGTTCACCTTAATGGTGCCACGCTCCACACGGCCCACAGCGATACGGCCCACATACTCATTATAATCAATAGAGGAGACCAGCAGCTGCAAGGGTGCATCCTTGTCCCCTTCCGGTGCGGGGATATAATCCACAATGGTCTCAAACAGGGGTATCAGGTCGGTGCCCATCTCATCGGGGCTGTAGGAAGCGGTACCCTGACGGCCGGAGCAGAAAACGGTGGGGGAATTGAACTGCTCGTCGGTGGCATCCAGATCCAGCAACAGCTCCAGGACCTCGTCCATGACTTCATGGACACGGGCGTCGGGCTTGTCCACCTTGTTGACAGCCACAATGACCTTGTGACCCAGCTCCAAAGCCTTACCCAGAACGAAGCGGGTCTGGGGCATGGGGCCTTCTGCGGCATCCACAAGCAAAATGACGCCGTTGACCATCTTGAGGATACGCTCCACCTCACCGCCAAAATCGGCGTGGCCGGGTGTGTCCACGATGTTGATCTTAATATCCTTATACTGGACAGCGGTATTTTTGGCAAGAATGGTGATACCACGCTCCCGCTCCAGATCGCCGGAGTCCATGACTCTTTCCACGGTGGCCTGGTTTTCCCGGTAAATACCGCCCTGCTTCAGCATCTCGTCCACCAGGGTCGTCTTACCGTGGTCGACATGGGCGATGATTGCGATGTTACGAATCTTATCCTGCGTTGCCATATTGGCATCTCCTTTTTATAAAAATCTCTCTAACTTTGAAATATACCACATATACAAATTATTTGCAATATTTTTGGGCATAATTTACGAAAAAATATAGAAAAAGACGGCCTAATTTACTGCCGCAAAAAGGAGGGAACACCTTGACCGTCCCTGAAAGCTATGTTATACTTATGGGTAATAATAAAATTAAGAAATATACAGGAGGTCATTTCCAATGGCGTACTATTATCCGGAGCCCAGCCACACCTTCAGCGAATATCTGTTGGTACCCGGCTATTCTTCTGAAGATTGTATTCCCGACAAGGTTTCTCTCCGCACACCCTTGACCAAGTACCGTAAGGGCGTGGAAGAGCCTGCCATTTCTTTGAATATTCCCATGACCTCTGCCATTATGCAGTCTGTTTCCAACGACACCCTGGCCATCGCCCTGGCCAAGGAAGGCGGCTTGAGCTTTATTTACGGCTCTCAGTCCATTGAGGACCAGGCAGCCATGGTCGCCAAAGTCAAGGGCTATAAGGCAGGCTTTGTGGTCTCCGCCTCCAACCTGACACCGGAAAACACCCTGAAGGATGTGCTGGCACTGAAGGAACGCAACGGCTTCTCCACCGTTGCCGTCACCGAGGACGGCTCCGCCAACGGCAAGCTGCTGGGCATCGTTACCAGCCGTGACTACCGCGTCAGCCGTATGACCGGCGAGGAAAAGGTGTATTCTTTCATGACCCCCCGGGAAAAGCTGGTCACCGCTCCCGCTTCCACCACACTGAAGGAAGCCAACGACATCATTTGGGACCACAAGCTCAACAGCCTTCCCATCGTGGATGATAACGACCATCTGATGTACTTCGTATTCCGCAAGGACTACTCCTCCCATAAGGAAAACCCCCTGGAGCTGCTGGACGAAAAGAAGCGGTATCTGGTGGGTGCCGGTATCAATACCCGTGACTACGCACAGCGTGTTCCCGCTCTGCTGGAAGCCGGTGCGGATGTTGTATGTATCGACTCCTCTGAGGGCTTCTCCTGCTGGCAGAAGAAGACCATCGCCTGGATCCGTGAGACTTACGGCGATACCGTGAAGGTCGGTGCCGGTAATGTTGTGGACCGGGAAGGCTTCCGGTTCCTGGCTGAGGCAGGTGCAGACTTTATTAAGGTAGGCATCGGCGGCGGCTCCA
>JAZNZG010000034.1:0-2485 GCA_045594825.1 Faecousia sp.
CCAACCTGCTCTTGCTTATCAAGCTTTTCACAGGTATAGGCATAATCTTCAACAGAAAAGCCGCTGACATTTGCCATCACAGGCTTATGGAAGCACTTTTTCAGTTCCGGCAGTTCATGACTGATAACCTTTTCCACACCGGGATTCTGCAAACCCACGGCATTGATCATACCGGCAGTACACTCCGCAATACGGGGTGTGGGATTACCAAAACGGGGATCTTTCGTCGTTCCTTTAAAAGAAAATGTACCCAGGCAGTTAATATCATAGAGCTCTGCATATTCGTAGCCATAACCGAATGTACCTGAGGCAGGGATCACAGGATTATCCAACTCAATTCCGCACAGGCTTACACTCAGCTTTCCCATAAGATCTCCTCCTTCTTCATAACAGGACCTTCCTTGCAGATACGCTTATATCCCGTAATTGTCTTGCAGGAGCATCCCATGCAGGCACCAAAGCCGCAGCCCATACGCTTCTCAAAACTCATCTGACCGGATGTCACGGATGTTTTATAAACAGCCTTCAGCATTGGTTCCGGTCCGCAGGTGTAGAAGTAGGTGTAATCCATCTGCCTTAATGCATCGGTTACAAAACCTTTTGTGCCGTAGGAGCCGTCAACGGTGGTCACGGTTACTTCACAGCCAAGGGACTTGAACGCATCTTCATAGAAGATTTCAGCCTTGGTGTTAAAGCCAAGGATCACCTTGACATCCTTGCCCTGCTCCAGCAATTTTCTTGCCAGCAGGTACATGGGAGGTACGCCAACGCCGCCACCCATAAGGACAGGCGTTTCACCAGAAAGGGTCAGATCATAGCCGTTGCCCAACCCGGTCAACACATCCAGCTTTCCGCTGTGCATGTGTGACATCAGCTTTGTGCCCTTGCCAACCACCTTGTAAATAATGGTCAGTTCGTCTCCCCGGACATCGCACACGGAGATGGGTCGCCGCAGATACAGGCCGTCCAGCTGAATATTCACAAACTGGCCGGGTGCGGTTATAGCAGAGGTATCACCCCGGAGAACCATCTTAAAGACATTCTCCGTCAGGGCGATATTGGAAATGATTTCAAATAAACCTTGTTTCATGGCGTCACCTTAGGCGTCAATAGTAGAAATGGTCAGCGTAGTCTCTTCCAGAACATCCAGTAAGACCTTTACCGTATCCAGTGCGGTAAACAGGGATACATTATGCTCAGTTGCGATCTGACGGATCTGAAGGCCGTCGTTTTCATTGGATGCAGGATCTTTTGTATTGATAACATAGGCGATATGGCCTTGCCGCAATGCAGTGGGGATCTCGTCGCTGCCGTTGCTGATCTTATCAACTGCATGGGTGCGGATACCGTGTTCCTTCAGATATCGGGCAGTTCCACGGGTAGCCTCAATATTGAAGCCCAGCTGGTAGAAACGGCGGATCAGAGGCAGAGCCTCGTCCTTATCCTTATCGGCAATTGTTGCAAGGACAGTGCCATAATTCTGCAGCTTCATGCCGGATGCCTGCAGAGCTTTATAAAGGGCACGGTTCATGGTGCGGTCATAACCGATGGCTTCGCCTGTGGATTTCATCTCGGGAGAAAGGTAAGCGTCCAAACCGCGGATCTTATTGAAGGAGAACACGGGGGCTTTGACATACCAACGCTCTTTTTCATCGGGATAGATGTCAAAAATGCCTTGCTCTTTCAAGCTCTTGCCCAGGATAACCTCGGTGGCAATATCCGCAAGAGAGTATCCGGTAGCCTTGGAAAGGAAAGGTACCGTACGGGAGGAACGGGGGTTTACCTCAATAATGAACACATTGTCATCCTTATCCACGATGAACTGAATATTAAACAGGCCCACGATGCCAATTCCAAGGCCCAGCTTTTTGGCATACTGCAGGATAATGCCCTTCACCTTGTTGGAAATAGAGAAAGCAGGATATACGGAAACGGAGTCACCGGAGTGAACACCGGTACGCTCCACCAATTCCATGATGCCGGGAACGAACACATTGCGACCATCGCAAATCGCGTCGATCTCCACCTCTCGGCCTTCAATGTATTTGTCAACCAGTACAGGCTTGTCTCCGTCGATCTCAACTGCAGTTCTCAGGTAGTGCCGCAACTGATTTTCATTTGCAACGATCTGCATAGCACGGCCACCAAGCACGAAAGAAGGACGAACAAGTACGGGATAGCCGATCTCTGCTGCGGCAGCAATGCCGTCATCGATATTCGTCACGGCACGGCCCTTGGCTCTGGGGATATTCAGTTCATTCAGCAGATTTTCAAATGCGTTGCGGTCTTCAGCCTTGTCGATTGCAGCACAGTCCGTACCAATGATCTTAACACCACGGTCAAACAATGGCTGTGCCAGATTGATTGCAGTCTGACCACCCAAAGAAGCGATAACACCGTCGGGCTTTTCAAACTCAATGATGTTCATAACATCTTCGGTCGTCAGAGGCTCGAAGTATAGCTTGTCAGCAGTGGTGTAGTCGGT
>JAZNZG010000035.1:0-1807 GCA_045594825.1 Faecousia sp.
TGCACCGACCGATGCCCTGGGCACCACCGGTGATAACAACAACTTTTCCTTTGAACATATCAAATCTCCTGTCTTTCCAACATAGAGCAAATATCCTTTGCCACATCAATCCTTTGGGTCAATGCCTGCTTCATAGAATCAAGCCGGAACATACACCCGGTAAGAGCGGCTTCTGTTTGCGGAGCCAACTCCCAGTCCATGGAATCGGTGTAAACCTTGGCGGCGGTAATGACACCGCCTTTCGCCTCCAGCTGCAGCTGAACATAACCCCAATCAAACTTCTCTTCACAGCAGAAAGTGAAGGCAAGGGGCCCGCCGTAAAGATATTCCCAACTGCTATACAAAGCTTCCAGCCGCTTTACTTCCGCAATTTGCGTATCATTCATTATGAACGGCCGAACGGGAAGAGCATATATATCCCCAAAGGCCTTTACCATATATTCACGCATGGCATCAATAGTAAGGGCAGGAGAGAGCTCTTTCAAATTCACTACCCGGGAACGGACGGATGCCACTCCCTTTGCCTGCAGCTTTGCTTTCGGTGGAGATAAATACCGCCCCAGCTTCTCTTTGTCCACATCCACCATTAGTGTGCCGTGGTGGTAGGCATGGAGCTTGTCCTGGTAGAAAGCATTTCCGGAAAACTTTTTTCCGTCTGCCAGCAGATCATTCCTGCCGGACTTCTCAGCATGGATTCCGGCCAGTGCACAGGCTCTTGCAATGACCGCGATCTGCTTGTCTAGATCGTAATCTTCCCTGCACATACAGAAAGTAAAATTCAGATTTCCCAGATCATGGTATACCGCACCACCACCGGAGAGCCGGCGAGCCAGCTTTCCGCCTTCCTCCTCCAAAAGGGAAGTGCGGCACTCCAGCCAGGCGTTCTGGTTCTTGCCGATAACAACGGTGTTAAGATTTTGCCACAGATATAACAAAGCCTCGCCGGGCTTTAATGCATCCATCAGCACCTTTTCTGTTGCCAAATTCCTGTAAGGGTCAGTGCCTTGTGCATAGTAGATAAAAATATTCTGTATCATTTGGTTACCTCGATGATAAGATAGATTTATTATAAAAGAAACAGTATTTTTCGTCAACTGGAATCTTTTTTGTATGTTAAAAAGGAGTTGACAAGTGTTATAAAATGGTGTTATAATTTGGAAAATACCACAAACTTCTAACACAGAGGTAACAGTATGAACAGAATTCGACAGGATAGAATTAAGGATTTTATTGAAGAAAAGAATGTGGTGACCATCCGTCAGCTGCAAGAGCTTTTTCCCGAGGTGTCACTGATGACCATTCACCGCGACCTGGATGCGTTGGAGGCCGCCGGTGTGGTGGTGAAATTCCGGGGTGGTGCCCGTTCCGTGCGGTATGCCGGTGACCCGGAGTTCAATGTCCGCATGCAGGATAACAACTCCGGCAAGATGCTGATCGCCCGGAAGGCCATGGAGCTGATCCAACCCCATTCCTCTGTTTTTTTGGATGCCAGCACCACCAATCTGGCTCTTGCCCGCACATTACCGGATATCAATCTGAATATTTTTACCACCGGTCCAAGCATTGCGTTGGAGCTGTGCAGGCTTCATAATCCTGTTGTAACCCTGTGTTGCGGCACGATAAACCGTAAAAATCTGGCAGTTTCCGGCCAAAATACCCTGGAAATGCTGGAACGGATCAATATCGACACCGCGTTCATCGGTGTATCCGGCTGCAGCGTGGATGCCGGCTTTACCTGCGGTACAGAAGGGGATATGCTGGTGAAGCGATTGGTGATCCGTAAGGCCAGAACCAGCGTCATTATGTG
>JAZNZG010000036.1:0-2368 GCA_045594825.1 Faecousia sp.
GCAACGGTAAAAGTAGCAACACCGTCAGCGTCCGTGGCAGAGGGCATCAGGCACAGTTCGCCCTGACACACCTGGACCATGGCACCAACAATGGGATTGCCGCCTTCATCCTGCACCTTTACGGTGTAGACAACGCCGGAAGCCTCGGTTTCTTCCTCCTGGGGCTCTTCGGGAGCATCCGTGGGAGCTTCGGTGACTTCCTGGGGAGCCTCAGCTACGGGCGGCTCGTTATCCTTATTTTCCTCCTGATTGCCGCCACAGGCACACAGTGCCAGCATCATGCACAAAGCCAGCAGGATCGCAAGAATGCGTTTCATGTTCATTGGATTTTCCTCCTTTCGCCAGCGACGGGCATTCCGCTGGCTTTGTCCACATTTCGCGGACAAAGCGATATTCCGGGTATACCCATACCTATACTATTGTACAATAATACCACCAACGGCAAGATTTTGCAATACTAGAAAGCCTAAAAAAGATAAAAATTAACATTTTTTGTAACTGTTTTTTTCGTTACATTTCTTCTTGTTTTGCGTCTGCAGCACAGCTCATCCGCCAAAAAAAGCCACGGCAAACTTGCCGTGGCTTTGTTGGTTTTTGGTGTGCTGTCAGGAATCAGCCCTTGATATAACAACCTGCGAAGAGCCATGCCAGCTCAAGGTTGATATTCTCGTCCAGGCTGCCATCATCATTTGTGAACAACAGGTTGCCCTTTGTGTTGTCAGCATCCCACCAGCCTTGGTAGGTGCCGCCCATCTGAATGATATAGGCCAGGTCTTCCGTCAGGGGATATACGCCGTAAACAGGATCTGCATTTGCACCGAAGTTCAGCATAGCCTGGGTGTAGTCCTCACGGATCTCATTGCCCTCGCTGTCGGTGTATACACACTTAAAGCCGGTGCCGGTGTTGCTCACACCACCCACCATATCATACAGGTGGATGTATCTGGGGGCTACGGCAGCACTGGGATCTTCATTGTTGAAGGTCAGCTGAATGTACATCACAGGACCGTTCTTGGAGCCCAGGTGATAGTAGCCGTCGCTGGTGTTGAACACCAGGGTATATTCATCGGTGTCCTTGGTCAGGTCTACATTGGTAAACTTTAATCCACTCTTCAGGCTGGTCTGTGTGGGTGCAACTTCAGGGACATATGTGGTGTAGGGAATGTCCTCCACCGCATCGCCGATACGGACAATGCTCAGGATTGTGTCCTCAGCACCGGTAACGCCCACGACAAATTCCCGGCCCAATGCATTGGTATTGACGGATACGCTAAAGCCGCTGGTGGTGTAATCGTCCAAGGTGTCGCTGAGTTCACCGGAAACAAAGGCCGACTGGCCCCAGTAGCTGATGACAGCATCGGGGTCGGTAACGCTGATGTAGTAAACACCCTGTTCCGTGGGCCGGAAGGAGTAGAAGCTCCGTGCGTTGGTCTGGGTATCCAGATAAGTGCCACCCACGGTCACGGGCTGCAGTGTGCCGAAATAATAATGCTCTTCACCTGCAGTAGCCAGAGGCTCTGCCACCTGAATCGTCAGATTGGGATTCTGCTGGGTAATTTTTGCTGTGGTTTCTTCATAGTAGTATGCCACATCGCCCAGGAAATACAGGGTAATGTCGTAGCTGCCGCTGGGCAGGTCAATGGTTGCAACATTGCCGTCCTCGGGAAGCAGGGTGTAACCGCTGATGGCTCCATCCTGGGTATACAGTACCAGCACATTACCCACATCGTTGCCCAGGTAATCCTCGATGGTCACAGTATAGCGGGTCATGCCCTCATCCACAACAATTTCCTGGCGGGTGATGGACAGGGTCGCTTCGGGAGCAGTCTCTGTCAGTACCACACCGGAGGTGTCGCAGACGATGGTGCTGTCCGGGAAGGCTACGGTATAGCTGCCGGCCATCATTTCTGCCGTTGCCACACCGTTTTCGTCGGTAGTGACAGTCTTGACGGTAGAGCCGTCCTTAATAAACCGCACCTGCACATCCGCCTGAGGAACATTCTGTGCATCCATCACCGTTACGCTGTAAATGTAAGTGGTTTCAGCGGTAAGCTTGCCGCTGATGTCGATTCCCACAGCAGGATACGTACCATCCTCGTTCTGCTGGGCAATGCCCTGGATCAGAACAGGAACATCCTTCTCCACTTCCATGGTCAGGGCGTTGCCGGCCTCGCTGTCAGACATTCTGGCAACATGATCGCCCCATGTGACGATGACATCACAATTGGTGTCGGAGGAGCTACGCAATGTCAAGGTCAGGGTACCGCTCTTATTGGGCGTCCAGGTGCAATAGTAACCATCCTCCATGCCTTCATCAATATCAATGGAGAAGCGGGTGATCGCTCTGATGGCCGCAGGATTGCGGATG
>JAZNZG010000037.1:0-3779 GCA_045594825.1 Faecousia sp.
CAAGCAACTCCTTGGCTCACAGAACGACATGGCTACGATCCGACTTTGACCTACACCAAGGTCGGCCGTAACATCTACGCTGTTGGCGGTTCCAAGGAAGCAGCCTTCTTCTCCGGCATCAATGTGAAGCTGTACTCCTTCGGCACCTTCGTGCTGGCTTCCATCACCGCTACCTTCGGCGGTCTGGTCCTGATGTCCCGTCTGAACTCTGTTGCTGTTACCAACGGCCAGAACTACGAGTTCGACGCAGTTATCTCCTCCATCATCGGCGGCATCTCCCTGGCCGGCGGCAAGGGCAATGTCATCGGCACCATGTTTGGCTGTGTGTTCCTGATCACCCTGTTTAACGGCTTCTCCATGATCGGCATCGATCCCTTCGTGCAGGACGTTCTGAAGGGCGTTGTTCTGATCACCGCTATTACGCTGGACGTCATGAACACCAACAGAAAGAAGAAGAATTGATCGGCCTTTCCAAAAGGTACTGGAATTTATTAAGGAAAGGTTGGTTTTACAATGGAAAAAGATTATATCTTAACTCTTAAAAATATTACCAAAGAGTTCCCCGGCGTTAAGGCCCTGGATGATGTTACCATCAATGTTGAGCGTGGCACCATTCATGGTCTGGTGGGTGAGAACGGTGCCGGTAAGTCCACACTGATCAAGGTTTTGGCAGGCATCTATCAGCCCAATAAGGGCCAGGTCATTCTGGAAGGTGAAGAGCAGAAGTTCGCCACCCCCATTGCTGCCCGTAATGCAGGTATCGCAGTGGTGCACCAGGAGATCAAGCTGGCAGAGCCTCTGACCGTTGCTGAGAACATGTTCCTGGGCAACGTGATGATGAAGGGCAAGATCGTGGACTGGGCCGGTATGCGTAAGCGTGCCCAGGAGATCGTGGATGATCTGGGCATGGACATTGACATCAATGCACAGGTCTCCTCTCTGACGGTGGCTAAGAAGCAGATCGTTGAGATCATGCATGCCATCAACACCAACTCCAAGGTCATCGTTATGGACGAGCCCTCCGCCGTTCTGACAAACCGTGAGCTGAAGGTCATGTTCCGTATCGTTAAGCAGCTGCGGGAAAAGGGCATCACCATCATTTATATCTCCCACCGCCTTGACGAAGTGTTCGATCTGTGTAATAATGTTTCTATTCTCCGTGACGGTCAGCATATCAATACCCTGCCCATCGGCGAAGTTACCCATGACAGCCTGATCGCCATGATGGTCGGCCGTGAAATGGGTCAGGAATACCCCAAGGAGAAGGGCAATATCGGCGATACCATTCTGGAAGTCAAGAATCTGAACTGCGGCATTTTGAAGGACATCAGCTTTGAAGTCAAGGCCGGTGAAGTGTTCGGCATCTCCGGTCTGGTCGGTGCTGGCCGTACAGAGCTGGCTCGTGCAATTTTGGGTATCGACAAGCCCGAATCCGGTGAAGTTTATGTCCGTGGCAAGAAGGTCAAGTACCGCACCTTCGCTGATGCCATCCGTGACGGTCTGGGCCTGATCCCTGAAGACCGTAAGCTCCAGGGTCTGATCCAGAGAATGTCTGTCAAGCAGAACACCACGCTGGTCAACCTGAACGGCATCATTAAGAACGGCTTTATCAGCGAGAAGCTGGAAAAGAACGCTGCTGAAGAGTTTACCAAAAAGCTGCGTGTTGTCTGCCCCAATATTGAGACTGAGGTCCAGTACCTCTCCGGCGGCAACCAGCAGAAGGTGGTTATCGCAAAGTGGCTGTTCCGGGGCTCTGAGATCCTGTTCCTGGATGAGCCCACCCGTGGTATCGACGTGGGTGCCAAGGCTGAAATTTACCGTCTGATCAACCAGCTGGTAAAGGAAGGTAAGACCGTTATTATGATCTCCTCTGAAATGCCCGAGATCCTGGGCATGTGTGACCGTATCATGGTTCTGCATGAAGGCCACAAGATGGGCGAGCTGATGGTTGAAGAGGCAAGCCAGGAGAAGATCATGGCAATGTGCGTATAAGCACAGGTATCTTTGTATTCTTAAGCAATATAATTGCTTTAGATAAAAATTATTAGGAGGAAAACAAAATGAAGAAACTCATTGCATTGCTGCTGGTTCTGGTTATGGTTCTGAGCCTGGTTGCTTGCGGCGCAAAGAAGGTTGAAGGCGAAGGCGACGCTGAAGGCATCCCCGCTGCCGTTACCCTGCGTGAGACCGATGCTCTGAAGGGCAAGAAGGTCGGCTGCTCCATCGTCTACAAGGGCGACGAGTGGTGTGCTGCTCTGGCTGACGCTCTGGAAAAGCTGGGTGCTTACTACGGTGCTGAGCTGGTCTGCGAAGACGGCGACCTGAACGACGAAACTCAGACCAAGCAGGTCGAGAACATGATCGCCAACAAGGTTGACATCATTCTCTGCGACCCCACCACCCCCGACGGTGTTGGTATTGCTCTGAACAAGGCTTATGACGCAGGTATCCCCATCATCATCTACGACGGCTACTGGACCGAAGGTGCTGAGAAGGCTATCACCACTGTTACTTGGGACCAGAAGGCTACCGGCACTCTGATCGGCGAGTACTTTGTCAACTACATCAAGGAAAACTGCGACGGCAAGGCTACCATCGTTGAGCTGACCAACGCTGTTTCCACTCACTGCCAGGAGCGTTTCGTAGGCCTGCACGAGGTCTTCGATGCATCCGGCTGCGAGATCGAAATCATCGGCCTGTATGACTCCGAGGGCAACCGTGAGAAGGCATACAACGCCATCACCGCTGTTGTTGAGCCCTATGACTTCGTTATCTCCGACGTTGATAACGGTGCTATGGGTGCTGTCGCCGCTCTGCAGGCTACCGGCAAGACCGACGTTAAGGTCCTGTCCATGGGTGCATACGGCAAGGAGCCCTTCTCCGCTCTGTACAACAAGGATCCCAACTACCTGGCTTGCCTGAACGTTGACGCTTGGGTTCTGGCTCAGTGGATCATCGACGGTGCTATCGACCACTTCGAGGGCAACGAAGTTCCCACCCAGACCAACATCGACCTGTTCGTTGTTGACTCCAGCAACGTCACCGACTTCTGGTCTGACTTCGAATAATTCTTAATTATTCAACAAAATTAAGAGAGGGCTTCGGCCCTCTCTTTTTGTCGGCATGTGCCGACGGACAATTCGCACGCACTGCGGCAGTTGTCGTTATTGCCCTGTGCCGCCCGGTATCGCTACTGCGGTGAAGGTCGATTTTTTTGCGTCACTGCGAGTTAGTGCGAACCTTAGTGTGGCGATCTCAATGAAATACTGCAAACAAAAAACAGCTCCGGAGCAATCCGGAGCTGTTTTTTTGTTGTTTGTAATTTAGATACCCTTCTGCATCTCGTCGATGGATTCCAGAATGGCGTCGGCCATGTAGTCCAGCTGCTCCTGGGTCAGGCCGTAAATGGGGAAATGGGTGAAGCGGCGGTCGAATACTTCCTCGGTAACAGGGCAGGAAGCAGCGATCTCTTCTTCGTTGTAACCCAGACCCTTCAGCACCTCAAAGCGGTACAGAGGACCGAAGTGTGCGATCTCGGTAACGCCTTTTTCTGCCAGCTTCTTCTTAAACAGCTGCACATCGCCGCCGGCCTTTTCGGGGTCGATGATCACGCTGTACAGGTGGAAGGTGGGCTTGATATCCTCGTTGCCCAGATCCTGAGGCTGGATGGCATCACAGACGGACAGGCGTTCGGTCAGATAAGCGGCAGCCTGTGCACGGGCAGCCAGGATCTCGTTGTAGCGGGACAGCTGCAGCTGCAGGCCCAGACCCTGGATCTC
>JAZNZG010000038.1:0-6241 GCA_045594825.1 Faecousia sp.
GAGTGAACAGGGAAAACCTTTTCACAGCCAACACCATAGCTGATACGACGAACGGTGATGGTTTCGCCGATACCGCCATGCTTACGGGCAATGATGGTGCCTTCGAAAACCTGGATACGCTCACGAGCGCCTTCCTTGATCCGCACATGCACACGAACAGTGTCGCCAACCCGCATTACGGGCAGCTCTTCCTTCATGTACTGGCTGGACAGAGCCTTTACCAAATCCATATCTTTTGTCCTCCTTGAATATTAGGCGTTCATGCGGCGGATGCTCCGGCGATATGGTTCCCGGCCCCGCAGAGGACTCACCTTGTTTTCAGACCGATGTATTATAGCATGCCTATTTCAATAAATCAAGTATTTTTTCGAAATAAATCTTAGATTTTTCACGATTATTTTCATATTTTTTTAGAAAACGAAAAGCACCTCACTTGCCTGTATGAAATTATTTTGCTATACTATAAAAAAAGAAAGGAGCGGTCACTATGGAAGAAAAACGCACCTATACTCCACAGCAGCTACATTACCTTAGGCTGCTTGCCAAGGAGTACCCAACGGTACAGGCGGCTGGCACCGAGATCGTAAAGCTTCAGGCCATTCTGAATCTCCCAAAAGGAACAGAGCATTTTCTTTCCGACATTCACGGAGAGTATGAAGCTTTTCTGCATATTCTCAACTCCTGCTCCGGCGAAGTTAAGGACAAACTTACAGAGCTCTTTGGTGATACCATTTCCGGCCGGGAGCTGGATGATCTGGCTACACTGATCTACTACCCAAGTGCCAAGCTGGCATTGATCGCAGACAGTAATCCCGATTTGGACGGCTGGTACAGAATCACCTTGAACCGTTTGGTTCAGCTTTGCAGATGGGTTTCCGTCAAGTACACCCGCGATAAGGTTCGAGCTGCAATGCCTGCGGAATTTGTGCAGATCATTGATGAGCTGCTGCACACCCGCCCGGAAGAGGAAAACAAACGCAACTATTATAAAACCATTATCGACTCCATTGTTTCCATCGGTCAGGCCGGTGAAGTCATTGAGGCCCTTTGCCAATGTATCAAGCGGCTGACCGTTGATCACCTGCATATCGTGGGGGATATTTTTGATCGCGGACCCCGTGCGGATATCGTCATGGATCATTTAATGGAAAGCCACAGCGTTGACATCCAGTGGGGCAACCACGATATTCTTTGGATGGGTGCGGCATCCGGCTCCAGGACTTTGGTTGCTACCGTTCTGTCCAATTCTATCCATTACAATAATTTGGATGTAATTGAGACCGGTTACGGCATTTCTTTGCGGCCTCTCTCCATTTTTGCAAACGAAGTATACAAAGATTCTGACCTAAGCTGCTTTACAGTAAAGCTGACCGGTTCTGACGCAGATCATTATACCGAAAAGGATAAGCTTCTGTCTGCCAGAATGTATAAGGCAATTACAATTATCCTCTTTAAGCTTGAAGGACAGAAGATCCAGCAGTATCCGGAATACGGCATGAACGACCGTCTCCTTCTGGACAAAATCAACTATGAGGATCACACTGTAACAGTTGGTGATAAGATCTACAAAATGGAAGACTGTGACTTCCCTACCGTTGATCGTGAAAATCCCTACGAACTCACCCCGGAAGAAAGCCAGGTTATCGACCAACTTACCGATTCCTTCAGGCACAGTGAAAAGCTTCAAAAGCATGTCAGATTCCTTTTCTCCAAGGGTGGTCTGTATAAAGTACACAACGGCAATCTTCTTTACCATGGCTGTATCCCCATGACGGAGGATAAGGAGCTTCTCACCTTCAATTTAGGCGGTAAGGCTCGTAGCGGTAAAGAGTTCCTGGACTATGCAGAAATGACCGCCAGAAAAGCTTACTACGACAAGCGTGGTACACCGGAACGCAAATTTGGCCTTGATTTTATGTGGTGGCTTTGGGCCGGCAGAAACAGTCCCATTTTTGGCCGCGACCGTATGACAACTTTTGAACGCAGATTCATTTTGGACGAAACCAGCTGGACAGAGCCTAAAAATGTATATTATACATTTTACAATGACCGGACCGTCTGTGAGATGCTCCTGGAGGAATTTGGTCTCAGCGGTGAAAGCTGTCACATCATCAATGGACATGTTCCAGTAAAGGCCAAAAAGGGTGAAAGTCCTATTAAAGGCGGTGGAAGGCTCATCGTTATCGATGGCGGATTCTGTAAGGCTTACCAGCCTACCTCTGGCATCGCAGGTTACACGCTGATATTCAATTCAAGAAATCTCCGGATTGTATCCCACGAACCGTTTGAAGGACGCCGAAAAGCAATTCACGAGAATCACGACATTGCCAACGAATCCATCATTTTTGAAAAAATGCAAAACCGTATTAAAGTTGCTCAGACCGACCAGGGACAAGAGCTGCAGGCCAGAGTTGATGACTTGATAATGCTCCTGGATGCTTATCGATCCGGTGCTGTTAAGGAAAATCACAGTTAACTCACAGAGCCCGAAACATTTGTTTCGGGCTCTGTGTTGTATATATATTTTTTCTTAACTCTCCGTTAAACAGAAAAAGAACGAAAACCTTTCGGTTTTCGGTCTTGGTCCGAGTGTCGAGATTCGAACTCGAGGCCTCTTGAACCCCATTCAAGCGCGATACCAAACTTCGCCACACCCGGAAATATGCTTGCGTTTCCTCAACGCCACAGTATCTTAGCATATCTTGGAGAAAAATGCAAGCATTATTTTTTATTTTTTAAAAAATTATTCGCCTACATCAGATTTAACAACCTTGCCAAGATTCCAAAGCATTGCAACCTGACGCTCAGCTTCCTTCCGCTGTTCCTCATTTTCATACTCAACATAGACCGTATGGGCACTGCAGTCGGTGCATTCAACCTGAACATTCCAGCCGCCCTCATGAACGAGGAAGCCGCTGCCACGACAGATGGGACAGTCCTCCAAAATTACATTGGGATTGATTTCCATTATATTTCTCCTTTATCGAAAGACATTTTTCTTTTGATCGAAAATTTCCAGCCGGCAACATTTGCTGAAATCCGGCCTCATTGACGGCAAGTAAGCAGCAATTGCCGCCGGAATCTGCATAGGATTCAAAGTCGGATTTTGGCAGCAGATTAGTGTGTTGATCACGATCTCCCGGTCACTTAAGCATTCCACATCAAATTTGTGAATCATAGAAGCGATATTCTGATTCTGAACGCCGTTCTTGGTTCGTTTCGGGACGATAACCTCTTCCCTGCTCAGCAGCTCAGAAATCGCTTTTTCCGTTCCAACCGGAATCCCGTCGTCGTATTCCAGCGTGATCGCACATTCAAGTAGTGCCAGGTCGCCTACTTTTCTGCCGCGTTCATAGACTGCAATGACCCGTACACCCTCCGTTAAGGCGTCATTAAGCCTGTAACAAATCTCATCAAAAGACGGGATTTCTCCGTCTAAAGCGAAATCCAGAAGCTCACAACGGCTCTCCATGCCGACAGACATGGGAAGAGCGATAGAAACAGACGGTCTGGGATTATAGCCCTGAGTATGGGTAAGTAGCAAACCGGCACGCTTAAAAGCTCTTTGGAAAACACGCATCAAATCCAGATGGGAGATCCAAACTGCATTGCCCGTCTTTTCAAAAAGTAGTCTAAGCATCGCAGGGCACCTCCTTGAGCAGAACATTGGCTCCACAGCCTGCACATCCCTGACGGCAATCTGGAGTGATCACGCCACTATAAGCACGCACCCGCTCACGCAGCAAAAACTTTTTCGATACACCTACATTGATTGTGTCCCAGGGCAATAGTTCGTCTTCGGCATAGCCACGCACGGTATAAAAATTAGGATCGACGCCGCATGCTTCGAAAGCTTCCAACCATTTAAAATAATTGAAATACTCGTCCCAGCCGTCCAGCCGTGCACCTCTTCGGGCTGCTTCTTCAATAACAGGACCCAGGCGACGATCACCACGAGCCATAACCGCCTCCAAACGGCTCAGATCCGGTTCGTGATAATTATATTCAATAGACTTGGAATACAGATGACTTTTCAGCAGCTTGCAGCGGCGAAGATATTCAGACGGTGCTATCTGCTTCTCCCACTGGAATGGTGTGTGGGGTTTTGGCACGAAATATGCGGTAGCGACATGAACACGCAAACCTCGCTTTTTATTCACGGCATGCTCTTTCCAGGCCTGAATGATCTTATAAACCAGCTCCGCAATTCCCAAGACATCCTCATCAGTTTCCGTAGGAAGGCCAAGCATAAAGTACAGCTTTACATTATTCCATCCGCCGGCAAAGGCATTGGTGCAGGATGTGAGGATCTCATCTTCTGTGAGATTCTTGTTGATGACATCGCGAAGCCGTTGTGTACCGGCCTCAGGGGCAAATGTCAATCCGCTTTTCCGCAAGGTCTGCAGCTTTTGCATCAGCTCGCGGGAAAAATTATCTGCACGCAAGGAAGGCACAGACAAATTCACCTTATTGTCTGCACAGTACGGAATTAGTGTGTCGGTAAGTTCCTTTAGTTCCCGGTAGTCCGACGTGGACAAACTGGATAGTGTAATCTCATTATGCCCGGAATCGGTCAATGTTTCCACAGCCTGGTCAAATAATACCCTTGCACTTTTTCTTCGTACCGGTCGGCAAGAGAAACCGGCTTGACAAAATCTGCAGCCACGGATACATCCACGGAATACCTCAAGATTTGCCCTGTCATGAACAATTTCAGTAGAAGGCACGATCATCTTCGTGGGATAATAAGCAGAATCAAGATCTTCAATAATACGCTTTGTCACTACTGCAGGAACACCCTCATTGGGGATTACAGATGCAAGTGTTCCATCTTCATTATAAGTATGGGTGTAAAAGGATGGTACATATATACCGGGAATCTTGCTGACCTCCAAAAGAAAGGCGTCTTTGCTCCAGCCCTCAGCCTTTGCACGGTCGTATAGGGAGAGAATCTCCGGAGTGATCTCCTCGCCTTCACCTAAGGAAAAGAAGTCAATAAAGTCTGCCAGCGGCTCCGGATTAAATGCACAGACGCCACCTGCAAATACGATGTTCTTCAGACCCTTACGGTCCTTTGCGTGCAGAGGCACCCCGGACAATGAGAGCATGTTTAGGATATTTGTATAGCACATCTCATAGCCGATGGTAAAAGCGATCATGTCAAAATCCATAACAGGCGACTGACTTTCCAATGCCCACAAAGGAAGATTATTCTCCCGCATCACGGTTTCCATGTCGCCCCAGGGGGCAAAGACACGCTCACACCATACGCCGTCCATTTCATTCATCACACCGTACAGTATCCGCATGCCAACATTAGACATGCCGATCTCATATGTATCTGGAAAACAGAATGCAACACGCACACGGACCTTAGCAAGGTCTTTCTTAATTTCATTAAATTCGCCGCCGGTATAACGGGCAGGCTTTTGGACTGTGGGCAGAAGCCGCTGCAGCAATTCGGTCATAACCGTACCTCTTCATTTACTGATACAACTATTGTACTCATAACAGCCAATCAATGCAAGGACTTTTTTGTTTTAAGCCACAACAGCAGAACACACAATACAGGTAATAATCCTGTCGAAAATCGTATCCAAATGTATATCCCAAAAACAAGCAGAAGCAGAAAAACTGCATGGTTTACTAGAAATACAGCTTTAACTGCAGTCTCCGGTTCAAAACAATTATCAAGAACAGCTTTAATGACTCTGCCTCCGTCATTTGGGTAAACAGGCAATAAATTGAAAACACATTGAAAGCAGCCACAAATAGCGATCTCAGGAAAAACTCGCAGAAACATCAGCATAAAACCACTGCCAACCGGACCAGCTATTGCACAAAGTAATTCCTGCTGTGGCAGCATTGTATCAGTTTTAATAATAACACCGCTCATACCGACATGGATCTGCCATATCTTGGCACGGCAAATTCTGATAGCAATATAGTGAAACAGCTCATGGACCCCAGTGGCAGCAAACCAAGCAAGTGCCCATCTCCACGGAATTATAAGAAATGCTCCTGCGGTAACAATCAGCAGCAGAGGCTCAATTATAATGCGATCCATCCTAACCCTTTGCACCATTGAGTATCTCTAAACAAAATGCCGTAACTGCATCTTTAACATCAGAGCCGAATTTTAGGTCATCCACTAGTCCTGCAACCGCCTGCCTCGTTTGTACAGGATCTCCCGGCAGCAGAAAGAATTCTAACGCCTTTGTTACCGGCGGATATAATGCAA